>JADGBG010000202.1:0-563 GCA_015231605.1 Alphaproteobacteria bacterium
CGATTTCACCATGCGGTCCGCGCTTTTTTTGATGAAGATGGCGTTGCGGGATTCCTCGCCCCCCATGATGGCGGCGGGCACGGCCCACGCCAGAGTGATGGCGCCGCCGATCAACAGCGACGCGCCGACGCCTTTGTACCAGACGTTCCATGCGCCCGCCCCGCGCCCGCCCGTCAGCGCCGGGCCCCACAGCGGCGCGGCCAGGGCCACGGGCAGGGTGTGCACCAGGATCGCCGGGCCCTTGGCCAGCCCGCCCAAGCCCAGGCCCAGCCCGGCCACGAAAACGCCGATCCAAAACCCTTGCCCGGCGTGGAATCCGCGCCACGCCTTCACATAACCCAAAATCGCCAGCACGGCGGAGGTGGTCACCAGCATGTCGAACATGGTCATGGTGGAGAACACCGCCCAATAGAGCCCCCCCACCAACATCAACGGCGCGATGGCGGCCCGCGCACGGCGCACGTCGGTGCGCGCGTCCGGCCACAACTGGCGCGCCAGCCGCGCGGTCAGGAACAGCGCGGCCAGCCCCCACAGCGGGGAGACCAGACGGGCCCAGACTTCGG
>JADGBG010000202.1:573-2770 GCA_015231605.1 Alphaproteobacteria bacterium
CCATATGCATCTGCCAGAACAGGAACGGCGGCTTGTGGCTGTACAACTCGTCGTTCTTGGTGGGCACCCAGAAGTCGCCGCTTCGCCACATTTCCCAGGCGACCGAGAGGTAGCGCGTCTCGTCGATGGGCAGCAGCGGGCGCAGCACGATGGCCGCCGCGACCAGCGCGCACCAGATCAACGTGATCAGCCACGCGTCCGCCGTTCCGGACGCGCTCGTCTGATCATGATTTTGGGGTGTCGTGTCGGTCAAGGCGTCGCCGTCAGTCGGTTTCGGTTGCGCCCAGTTCGTCGTCGATGTTGGCGTCGAGCGACTTGCCGTGGCGAAATTTGCGGTAAAGATATACCCCCAAAAGGGCCATGACCACGAACAAAACGATGCTGAGCGTGATGCGCGCCATGGGATCCACCGTCACGCCGCTGCCCAACAGGGCGAAGATCACGGTCTGTGGGATGTAGCCGAGCGCCGAACCGCCCACGAACGGAACCGCGCGCACGCTGGACACCCCGGCGGCCAGATTGGTGGCGACATTGCTGCCCACCGGCAACAGACGGATCAACAAAGCCATGGAAAACGTGTTGTCGTGCAGGAAATCGTCGAGACGGCGCACCCGGCCGGAAAACTTCTTCTGCAACGGCCCGCGCGCCAAAAGCCGGGCGTAATAGAACGCGCCGACGCAGCCCAGCGTGGTGGCCGCCAGCGCCAGGACCGAGCCCAGCGCAAGGCCGAAGGCGTAGCCCGCCAGCCCCGAGATCACCTGGCGCGGCATGCCGACGCCTGCGGCCAGGCCGGCCAGCCCCAGGAACATCAGTTCCCCGGCCGCGCCCCGACCCTTGATATGAGTTTCGATCCAGGCGTTGGTGAAGACGTTGGAAAGGTCCAGGACCTCCCACAGATACAAGCCTCCCGCCAGGGTCGCCATGACCAGAACGCCGCGCAGGAACAGGCCGACCCTCATCGCCCGCCGCCTAGCCCCGCTTGGCCTGGACGACGGTGCTGCGGTCCGGACGGGACCCCCGCGACGCCAGCCACATCACGCCCAGAAGATCGCGGACGGCGACCGACAGGCGATCCCACATGCCGTATTTGGACACGCCCCGTTCGCGGTGCCTGTGGTTGACTTCGACCGACACCACGGAACCGCCGCGGCGGATCATCAGCGCGGGCAGATAGCGGTGCATGTGGTCGAAGCGCGGCATGTCGAGGAACGCCTCGCGGGTAAAAACCTTGAGCCCGCAGCCCGTGTCCGGCGTATCGTCGCCGAGCAGGCGGCGGCGCACTCCGTTGGCGAGCCTGGACTGGAACCGTTTCCACGCCGTGTCTTTGCGCTTGGCCCGCCAGCCCGCGACCAGCAACAGGTCGGGATCCGGCGCCTCCTTGAGGCGGCCGAGCAGCGCCGGAATGTCGGCGGGGTCGTTCTGCCCGTCGCCGTCCAGCGTGGCGATGAAACGCGCGCGCGCCTTCTTCACCCCGGTGGCGACGGCGGCGCTCTGCCCGCAGGCCTTGGCGTGGGCATGGATGCTGAGGCGCGGGTGCTTCTTGGCCATCTCCAAAAGCCCGTCCAGGGTCCCGTCGGTGGAGCCGTCGTTGACATAGACGATCTCGTAATCCGCCACGCCGTCCATGGCGGCGGCGATTTCCTCGATCAAAGGCCGGATGTTTTCCGCCTCGTTGTGCACGGGCACGACGACGGCGATTTCGAACGGCTGATCGGTCGGGGCGGTCTGATCGGTCATGGATGCGGTCCAGGGTTGGGAATCGGCGCGCGCCGGCGTGCGCGCCATGCTTTTACACGCTCGCGGCCCGCCACGCCAGTCCCGCGCGGGACAAAAGCATGGGTTTGGCGTGCTTTTTCCCGTTCAAGCGCGCGAAAACCCTTTATCGTCAAGGCCGTGTTTGGCAATCTGGGACGACCATGATGCGCGCGCACCTCACCCCGGCCCGGGCCTTTCTCGGGCTCCGTCACGTTCTGCACAACGACCAGATGTTGATGGCGTTGCTGGCGGCGGTGGTGGGCGCGGCGACGGGATTGGCGGTGGTGGGGTTCCGCCAACTCATCCAAGTGTTTCACGCCCGGTTGTTCGGGGCCGTCGATGAGCGCATCTACGACACGGTGGCCGCGCTGCCGTGGTGGCAGGTGCTGACGGTTCCGACCCTGGGTGGACTGGTGGTGGGGATCCTGGTTCACCGCTTCCT
>JADGBG010000050.1 GCA_015231605.1 Alphaproteobacteria bacterium
CCTGCGCGGGCCAAGAACGCAGCATAGGAACGAACGGCCTTGAGATACCAATACGAACGACCGGTTCTCAAGCTGAAATAAGCGACGCCCCCGGCCAGATTGATCACCTTGGCAAGCAGGCGCTTGTGTTGTTTCCGGGAAAGGCACGGTCGGTCTAGGAGAAACTCGCACTCCCTCACCTGGCAAAGGTGTTCGACGATCAGGCCCCAGAGCGTTCCGCTATCGAGAGAGCGGCGTCGGAGTTTCTTCCGGGCACCCCTCATGCCGGCAAGGTTACCGACGGAAAGGCTGAACGAAAATTCGCCTTCGGCAAACATTAAAAAGGTTTCCACTTGTTTGCGCTCTTCCATGGGCGTCAGATCATTGCTGCGTCGGAATCCTTCCTCAAGGATTTGGAAAGCCTCCTCGATGAGACCGGTTTCCAGCAGAAAATAAGCTTTGGCGTGGTACAGGTCCGGGTGCCATTTCTGTTTTGATCCCACGGTAGACTCGATGTGTTTTAGGTAGTCTTCCGTTCTCGGGAATTCCCGCTGATTGCAGAGTTCCACGACGGTTTGATAAACCGGCTCTCCATTTATTCCCCTCCAGGATGGTTTCTCTTCCGGCCTTTCGAGGGGCTTGACGATGTGTTCACCAAAAGCATCGTTTTCGAGTAATTTTTCAATCAGGACAGCTCGCATATCGGGTTCGAAGTCATCCTCCGCCAACAGTTCGCGGAAGGTTTCGATGTTGAGAGTTGCTGGGTTGTCGGGAACGGCGTGTTCGAGTGTCCGCAAGGCATCCTTATGGGCATTGACAATCTCAACGTAAGCACCTGACAGATCGCGGAGGAATTCATCCAAGCTGGCCGCCCGGACACGCCAAACCCGACTCTTCGGCCGCATCCCCTTGCAGCGAGTCAAAACCATTCCGATAAAATCGGATGAGGCATGAAACGGGATGACCTCGGGATCGCCTTTTTTGACCTCCTGCCACTGCACATCCTTCATGTTCGGTGTAAAGTCGAACCAAATCAACGTCGAATGGCGACTGAACGCTTCTATTAAGGGTACGACGTCAAAGCTGTCCATCGCGGAATACCCCATAACGATCAGCGGTCGGTTATGGGTCGTGCGTTCGAACCAGGATTGGAATTTGGAGAACCGGCCAAAGGCAAAACCGATGCCGCCGATGCGGTTGAGAGTAGCGACCGGAAGGTGTCGACGTCCTTCCAAAGGAAAGCTGCCGTGTAACTTGATCAGCCTGTCCCGTTCAAGAGGAGCACGATGACGCCGTCCCAGGACAAAAGCCTTGCCGGGCTCTCCAAGCCACATTCGAGCTTCTTCGATCCGGTTGTCAAAATTGGTGGTGAGAACATGGGCTCCCTGGAGGATCGCCTCCGCCAGAAAGAGATGATAGGCATTCGGTTGGCCGTGCAATTCCAGAACACGCATATAGGTGGGGAATTCGGGATTTGCTTCCGCAATTCCCTGAACGAGGGATTCGAACCTCAAAAAATCGAAGGGAGTATTTCCAGAGCCCGGCGTGCATCGATTTATCAGCCGATCGGCAACATGGTCATCCGAACCGGCAATCCACCTGCAAATCGTTTCGGCTATTTTTTGGGCGGCGGGAATCCCGGATGGCCAATCCATGCTGACCCCGGCACCGACAAGGTAAATCGGTGGCCTGTCCGATCGCGCAAGTTTGGTCCGTTTCGCGGTCAAGCGCCGCAACTCCTTTTTTGTGGGCCCTCGGCCGCAATATCAGTCCAAGCAGCATACCCGCCTATCCGCATCAGGAAAACAGTGACTGTTTGATGACATCATTTCGATCGATCATGAATTGCAGTGTTCTTTGGGCTCGCTCCGCAACCTATCTCGCCACCTTGTCAAACCCCGCGCCGCCCCGTATGGTGCGCGGAAACCCGCCTTTTCCAATTGGGAGACACTTCATGTCGAAGATCAAGGTCGCCAATCCGATCGTCGAGCTCGACGGCGACGAAATGACCCGCATCATCTGGGATTTCATCAAGACCAAGCTGATCCTGCCGTACCTGGACGTGGACCTGAAGTACTACGACCTCGGCATCCAGAAGCGCGACGAGACCGACGACCAGATCACCATCGACGCGGCGGAAGCCATCAAGAAATACCGCGTCGGCGTGAAGTGCGCGACCATCACCCCGGACGAGGACCGCGTCGCCGAATTCGGCCTCAAGTCCATGTGGAAGTCGCCCAACGGCACCATTCGCAACATCATCGGCGGCACCGTGTTCCGCCAGCCGATCATCTGCAACAACGTGCCGCGTCTGGTGCCGGGCTGGACCCAGCCCATCGTCATCGGCCGTCACGCGTTCGGCGACCAGTACCGCGCCACCGATTTCGTGGTGCCTGGCAAGGGCAAGCTCACCGTCAAGTTCGAGGGCGAGGACGGCACCGTGATCGAACGCGAAGTGTTCAACTTCCCCGGCGCCGGAATCGCGCTGTCCATGTACAACCTGGACGAAAGCATCCGCGGTTTCGCGCGCTCGTGCTTCAACTACGGCCTCAGCCTTGGCTGGCCGGTGTATCTGTCGACCAAGAACACCATCCTCAAGGCCTACGACGGGCGCTTCAAGGATCTGTTCCAGGACGTCTTCGATTCCGAATTCAAGGACCAGTTCGACGCCGCCGGCATCACCTACGAACACCGTCTCATCGACGACATGGTGGCGTGCGCCATGAAGTGGTCGGGCGGCTATGTGTGGGCGTGCAAGAACTATGACGGCGACGTGCAGTCCGACACGGTGGCGCAGGGTTTCGGCTCGCTGGGCCTGATGACGTCGGTGCTGATGACGCCGGAAGGCGACGTGGTCGAGGCCGAGGCCGCGCACGGCACCGTGACGCGCCACTATCGCCAGCACCAGGCGGGCAAGGAAACGTCCACCAACCCCATCGCGTCGATCTTCGCCTGGACGCGGGGGCTGGCGTACCGCGGCCAATTCGACGACACGCCGGACGTGGTGAAGTTCGCCGAGACGCTGGAACGGGTCTGTGTCGAGACCGTCGAATCGGGCTGCATGACCAAGGACCTGGCGCTGCTGATCGGCCCCGACCAGGCATGGATGACCACCAATCAGTTTCTCGAAAAGCTCGACGAAAATCTCAAGGCGGCCATGGCCGCGTGGTGAACGCGTCGTCGCCACAAGAGCGCATGCAAACCCCCGCCGGATCGTTCCCGCGGGGGTTTTTCCTTGTTGTTCGGGGGCGTCCGCGCGGTTAAACTTTTCCCAGGATCGTCAAGAGCAGTTCGAGCTGTCCGTGCTTGAGGGGAACATGAAAATTCTAACCGTCGACGACGACGCCCAGGTCCGCAAGTTGATCGAGCGTTTCCTGGTGGCCAAGGGGCATGAGGTCGTCACCGCCGAAAATGGCGAACAGGGCGTCGCCGTGGCGAAGGGCGAGCGGCCCGACCTCATCATCATGGATCTCAACATGCCGGTGATGGACGGTTTCGGCGCGACCCGCGCCCTCAAGGCCGATCCGGACACCAAGCATATCCCGATTCTCGTCCTCACGGCCGAGGACGCCATGTCCAGCTACGATGCGATCTATGACGCCGGTGCGGACGGCTATCTGGCGAAACCCATCAAATTTCCCGCCCTGTTGGCGCGTATCGCCGAATACGCCTGACGCTTTTTCATGACGAACATCAATTTCCCCTGCCAAGACCGCATCTAGGGTTTTGCGTGTTGTGTCCATCGGGACGGACGGCTAAAATCGGCGTGCGCCGGAAAGAACACGATGTGCGTACGCGAGGGCATATGAAGATTCTCAGTGTCGATGACGACAAGATGATGCGCCTCCTGATGAAGAAGTATCTTTCATCCAAGGGACATGAAGTCGTCGAGGCGGAAAATGGGGAAGATGGGGTCAGCGCGGCCCGGCGCGAAGGACCGGACCTGATCGTCATGGACGTCAACATGCCGGTCATGGACGGTTATACGGCCACCCGGGCGCTCAAGGCCGATCCCGCGACCCGGGGCATTCCCATCATCTTGCTCACCGGCGCGGACGAAGACACCGGCGTCGCCGAAACCGCCGAGGCGGGGGCGGACGGGTTCCTGCCCAAGCCGGTCGATTTCGCGATTTTGCTGCAGCGCATCGCCACATACGATCCGGCGTCGTAAAAGGGGGGAGAGGGGAGCATGGCACAAGATTTCGATCCGGATCTGGAGATGATCCTGGCGGACATGCGCCAGGAATTCATCGAGGAAACCCGCGACAAGATCGAGGAAATCGACGAAGCCATCGAGCGAATCCGCAACCGCAGCGGCGCGTTGGAAAACCATATCCTGGACGTCAAGCGGTTGATGCATTCGATCAAGGGCGGCGGCGGTTCGTTCGGGTTCCCCACCATTTCCAAGATCGCGCACGGGTTCGAGGATTACCTGGAAACCACCGGCAGCGCGGAAAACGTCGTGCCGGCGGATCTTCGGGTGTTTTGCGACAACATTTCCGCGATCTTGGAATCGGGGCGCGAGCCGGACGTCCAGGAAACCAAGATGATGTTGCGCAGCCTGCCCACCGGCCGGCGCCAAGGCGGCGGTCAGGCGGCCGAAAAGGGCATGGCCATGCTGCTCATGCCGCGCGGCGTGCAGCGCAAGATCATCGGCCAGGAACTGGCGCAGTTCGGCTTCCGGGTGAGCATCGTCGAGGATCCGGTCCAGGCGTTGGACATGGCCATCACGTTGCATCCGGACTTTTTGATCGCCACCCACATCAACGCCAAGATGAACGGCGAGGAGCTGGCTTGGGCGCTGCACAAGACCTCCGCGACCCGGAACGTCAAGGTCGCGGTCCTCACGTCCGACGACATCACCGAGGAAATGCGCGAATCCATTCCCCCCGGAACGGTGTTGATCGCCAAGGGGCCGCGATTCACCCTGGAACTGATGCAGTTCATCCGCTCCGTCGGGAAATAAAGGGGAAAACGCTTCGAACGGGGCGTTTTTCCCTTGACGGTTCCGGCCGAATTCCGTAAATAACCGCCCACTCGGGGCCGTTCTGCGCGGCCCTGCATCGTTTTTTGAGTTGGAGGAGCCGAACAATGGCCCGTAAATGCGCCCTGACCGGCCGTGGCGTTCAGACCGGAAACAACGTGTCGCACGCCAACAACAGGACCCGTCGCCGTTTTCTGCCGAATCTGCAGGACGTGTCCTTGCAGAGCGACGCCCTGGGGCAAAGCGTAAGCCTGCGGGTGTGCGCCAGCACCATCCGCACCATCGAACACAACGGTGGGCTCGACGCCTACCTGTTGGGGACGTCCAATCTGAAGCTGACCGACGAGGCCAAAAAGCTGAAGCGCCGCATCCAGCGCGCGCTCGCGAAGGCCGCGTAAGTCACGCTCAGTTGGACTTTCATTGCGAAGGCCCGCTCGGAAACGAGCGGGCCTTTCGTTTTGCCCGTTAGACGGAGCCTTGTCGCGCCAACGCGGATTCCCGACCCATTCTCGACGGTCGCGTTGGGGGCCGCCGTTCAAGACGGTTGAACCCGTCGAACGACGAAGTTCTGGAAAACGCTTCTTTTACGCACGGGTTGCGGCGGACGGCAACGCGGCGCGGACGCCGTCCCAAAACCGGAAGCGGGCCTCGATGGCGAGGAGCGCCGCATCCTCGGCTTCGCGCGCCTTGGTTTCATCATCGCCGATGAAGGCGTTCAACATGCGCAGCGACAACGGCGCATGGAAGTCCTCGTCCAGGTGGATGTGGCGCTCCAGATAGAAATGGAACGCGGGCGCATCGGACTTGGTGATCGCCATGTCTTTCAACAGGGACCGGAACATCGCCGGAATGATGTGCTCGCGGCCCAACGCGAACGCCGCCGCGACCACATGCGGCTTTCCCGTGGCGATGAATTGGAAGGTCTGGCCGGTGAAGGCCTTGGCGGGCGCGGGAATCGGTCCCGCGGACAGCGCGGCGTCAATGCCTTGGTCCGCGGCCAAGGTCACGAAGGCGTTCGCGCCGTCCGCGTCCGCGCCGATTTCCGCCATGGCGGCGCGGTAGAGTTCAAAATGGCTCAGAAATTCCGGCTCGCGCCCCGGCAGTCCCTGGTCCGTTTCCTCTTCCAAAACGATTTCGTTGATGAAGCGGCGCACCACCGGATCGCCGACCGGGGCCCAGGGATAGCGGATCGGCGCCAGCTCGTTCTGCAGGAACTTGCACAGCGACATGAAATCCCACACCGAATAGACGTGGTGCTGCATGAAGACGCGCAGGTCCTCGATGGTGGCCAGCTGTTCGTAGACGGGGTGACGCGCCAGACGGTCGCGGGCGGGAACGATTTTGTCGAGGTCGAAGGGCATGGAAATGGGTGCTCCGCTTGACTTTGGTCAATTTTTATAGGTCCTGATATAGTTCTTTTTTCGCCGGTGTCGAGGCCGGAAATCGCCCGGCGGGGATTGACGGGGCCGGGTGGGCGCGCCTATCTCCTCTGCAATGCGGGCGGAGACGTTGCGCAAACGGAAAGGAAACGAACGAAATGGGTTACATGCGCACGGCCATGTTGTTGGCGGCCCTGACGGCCTTGTTCATGGGCGCGGGCTTTATGTTGGGCGGCGAGGGCGGCATGGTGATCGCGTTGCTGTTCGCGGTCGGCATGAACGCGTTCGCCTATTGGAATTCGGACAAGATGGTGCTGCGCATGTACAACGCGCGTCCCGTCGACCGCACCACGCATCCGGAATTCCATGACATGGTGGCGGCGTTGGCGAAGCAAGGTGGCCTGCCGATGCCCAAGCTCTACATCATCGACGAGGACCAACCCAATGCCTTCGCCACCGGACGCGATCCCGAACACGCCGCCGTGGCGGCCACCACGGGGCTGTTGCGCCTGTTGGACGGCAACGAGGTTGCGGGCGTCATGGCGCACGAACTGGCGCATGTGAAGAACCGCGACACCCTGATCATGACGGTGACGGCGACCATCGCCGGCGCGCTCAGCATGCTGGCGAACTTCGCCATGTTCTTCGGCCATTCCAACGACAACCGCAACAATCCGCTGGGCGTGGTGGGGGTGATCCTGGTGATGATCTTGGCCCCGCTGGCGGCGATGTTGGTGCAGATGGCGATCTCGCGCAGCCGCGAGTACGAAGCCGATCGTATCGGCGGCGAAATGTGCGGGCAACCTTTGTGGTTGGCGCGCGCGCTGGACAAGCTGGACCAGGGCGCCAAGCGCATCGACAACGTGACGGCGGAGGAAAACCCCGCCACCGCGCACATGTTCATCGTCAATCCGCTGCACGCCAAGTCCATGGACAATCTGTTTTCCACGCATCCCAGCATGGCGAACCGCATCGAACGCCTGCAGGCCCTGGCGGCGGGCATGGGCGGCGCGCCGGCGTCCGCGCCGGTGGACGACCGACCGGCCGAGACCCGGGGCAAGCGCGGCGGTTCCGTGCCTCATACCCGCGACAAGGGCGCCAAGGGTCCTTGGCGGTAGGAATCACTCGACGACGATCAAGTCCAACGCCTGAATGGCGCCGGTGTCGCGGTTGAGCTTCCAGGCGCGGGTCTTGCCCGCGCTGCCGCCTTTGTCGGATTTCATCACGGCGGTGATCAGCCATGCCAAATCCGGCTCGAACGCCAGGTCCAAGTCGGTCTGCGACGGTTTCGCGGGGTGGTCGGGATGGGAATGATAGTGGCCGACGATGTCTTCGGCCCCGCTGCGCAGTTCGCGCATCAGATCGAAGCGCACCTGCGGGTCCACCTCGAAGCGGTCGAACCCGCCGTGGCGCGCCACGTTGGGAGAGGGGACGACGCGGGTTACGGTGACGTCGCCGCCCGGGTCACGGGTTCCCACCAACAGGCCACAGCATTCGCGGGGATAGGCCCGTTCGGCCTGGGCGGAGATGTCCGCCCAATGGGCAAATTCGATCCGGATCCGGGCGGCGGTCACGGCCGCGCCTTGACCCGTCCCAGCACGGCCCCGGTGGTCATGTCCACAACCGCGACCAGGTCGGGGTTTTGGCCGTCGCGCGCGATCACCAGCACCAGCCGGTTCGCGTTCGCGCTGGCGCTGATCACGCGGGCGGCCTCGGGCAGGTCCAGGGACACCTCGCCGAACGCGCGGCCGGGCGTGGCGGTCACGGAAGGTGGTGCGGGCTCATCGGATGCGGCGTCGGAAACGGGCGCCGCGCTCTTGCCGCTCAAGTCAAAGAACTTGAAGTCCGGATTTTGCGACTTCTGATACAATCCGTAGCCGAGTACGGTCATCGCCAGCACGATGAGCATTCCCAACCCGATCACGAGCGCCTTGATCGCTGCCATGAGGTTTCCAATCCGCTTCCATGAATACCACGTTTGAAACGACATATACCGTAACCGTGCCCGAGGACAAGGGCGGGGTGCGCCTGGACCGGGTGCTGAGCGAGGAGGTCCCCGGCCTGTCGCGCACCCGCATCAAGTCCCTGGTGGCCGATGGACTGGTGCGCATCGGTGGCGCCGAGGGCGAGGCGGTGGTCAATCCGTCGCGCAAGGTGAAGGCCGGTGAGGCGTACGTCATCTGCGTGCCGCCCGCCGCGCCCGCCGAGCCCGAGGCCCAGGACATTCCCTTGGACGTGGTCTATGAGGACGACGACGTCATCGTTATCGACAAGCCGCCGGGGCTGGTGGTGCATCCGGCGTCGGGCAATCCCGACGGCACGCTGGTCAACGCGCTGCTGGCGCATTGCGGGGACAGCCTGTCGGGCATCGGGGGGGTGGCGCGGCCGGGCATCGTGCACCGGCTCGACAAGGGCACCGGTGGGCTGATGGTGGCGGCGAAGAACGACGCCGCCCACGAATCGCTGTGCGGCCAATTCGCCAGCCATACCCTGGATCGCGCCTACGTCGCCCTGGTGTGGGGCGTGCCGCACCCGACACAAGGCGAGATCGAAGGCAACATTGGCCGATCGTCCCATGACCGCAAGAAGATGGCGGTGGTGAAGAGCGGCGGAAAATACGCGCTGACCCGTTACAAGGTCCTGGAAGCCTATGGGACGACGGCGTCCCTGGTGGAATGCCGTCTGGCCACGGGGCGCACCCACCAAATCCGCGTGCATATGGCGTCCATCGGCCATCCGTTGTTGGGCGATCCCGTCTATGGTGGGGCCGGGCGGGGGCGCCGGACGGGGCTGAGCGAGGCGGCGCGTGGGATCCTGGAGTCGCTCGATCATCAGGCATTGTATGCCTTCGAGCTTGGATTTTCACATCCCATATCGGGGGAGAAGCTGCTGTTTAGAAGGGAATTTCCAATATATATTAGTGAGTTGTCATGTAGTTTGAAAAAAGTTTGACAAGGCTATAAAACCAAGTATTCTGATAAGGTATTAAAGAGGCCAGACGATTTGCCGAAACCCTTTGATCCCGAGAAACGGGATGCGCCAACAAGCGCAGGAATATTGGGAGATTGACGCCATGACCACGATAAGCAAGCCTTTGTCCAAGTTGGGCATTTCGCCGGAACAGAATCTGACCCGCTATTTGCAGGAGATTCGCAAATTCCCGATGCTGACGTTGGAGGAAGAGCAGGGGTACGCCCGCGATTGGGTGGAGAACGCCAACCAAGCCGCCGCCGACGCCCTGGTCACCAGCCATCTTCGTCTGGTCGCGAAAATCGCCATGGGCTATCGCGGCTACGGCCTTCCCCTGGCCGAACTGATCTCCGAAGGCAACGTCGGCATGATGCAGTCGGTCCAGCGCTTCGACCCGGAACGGGGCTTCCGTCTGGCGACGTACGCCATGTGGTGGATCCGCGCCTCGATCCAGGAATACATCCTGCATTCGTGGTCCTTGGTGAAGATGGGCACCACGGCCGCGCAGAAGAAGCTGTTCTTCAACCTGCGCCGCCTGAAAAGCAAGATGCAGGCCTACGAGGATGGCGATCTGACCCCCGAGCAGGTGACGGAGATTTCCGAACACCTGGGCGTATCCGAAGAGGAAGTGGTGCACATGAATCGCCGTCTCGGCGGTCCGGACAGCTCGCTCAACGCCTCGGTGCGCGACGACGACGGCGGCCAGTGGCAAGACTGGCTGGTGGACGATCGCGACAGCCAGGAACAGCAGTTGGGCGATCTCGAGGAAATGGTCCGCCGCCGCACCCTGTTGAAGGGCGCGATGAAGGGTCTGACGGAACGCGAGCGCACCATCATCGTGGAACGCCGGCTGAAGGATGAGCCCGCGACCCTGGAAAACCTGTCGCAGTCCTTCGGGATTTCCCGCGAGCGGGTGCGCCAGATCGAAGTCCGGGCGTTCGAAAAGCTGCAAAAATCCGTCAAGAACGCGATGATCGAACGCAACGCGATGATCTGAGACGAACAAGCGTCCGGTGGCGGGCTCCTCCCAACCCCACGCCGTGATCGCCAAGGAAAAACGCCATGGCTCATGCGCCATGGCGTTTTTTTATGCGGATCGGGCGGCGTTCAGTCCGAAACCGACATGCCGTGCGACATGTGTTCGCCTTGGCGCTCCATCCGGCGCATTTCGACGAGTTGGGAGACTTCCGCGCCCCATTCGTCGATCAGGTCTTTTTGCTGACCGCGCAATTGCGCCACCTTGCGCTGGTGCATGACCACGACGAAGGAGCTGATGACGGTGGGCAGGGCCAGGAACAACAGCCATCCAAAGGCCGCCGCCGAATACATGACCAAAAGCGCGAACAGGTCCTTGACGATGTCCATCGCGGCGCTGACGTCGTTGATGTCGAACCACAGCTGCATGACGTAGGGAAACACGCCGATGAAGTTGATGCTGCCGACCGTGATGGCGGCGCTTTTGTGGGGCGTGCGGTCGATGATGTAGGCGACCATCGCCGGCAGCAGGCCGAAGAACAGCACGATCATGGTCGGCGCGGCGATCACCGCCAGGAATGTCATAACCAACAGGACCCAGGTCAGATTGGCGCGGCCGCGCTTGCGCATGTCTTCGGCGGGGGCTTGCTGCTGATTCATTGTCGGCGCCCCCCCCTACATGCTCATGACCGTGAGAATCACGGACGTGGCGACCATGGAGACGGTGAGCGCGATCATGGCCGTCGCTTTTTCCCCTTTCTGCAGGGCCTGCTTCTCCTGGTCCACGTCGTCGCCGATCAGGGTTTGGATTTCGTCCTCGGCCTGGGCGAACTTGATTCGCGCATCATCGAATTCGGTGTTGTCGAGCATCCGGCGTTCGCCATTGTCGATCAGGTCGAACAGGCCCGGCAGGCTGCCTTGACGCACCAGGGCCGGGATTTTTTCTTCCAGCGACCGGCGGGTCTTGCGGCTGTGGTATGTGTTGATGGCGGGGCCCAGCAGCCCCCCGATCCAACTGGCGAGCCCCAACAGCGGTTCCGTCTGTTGGCGCCACTGCATCAGGGCCAGCAGGCTCAGCGTTCCGATCAGGGACACTTCGTCCTTGGCGTCCGACACGGCTTTCAGATGCGGCGTGATGTCGTGGCGGAAATAGGTGGCGATGAAGGCGGCGATGTGTTTGTCCATGGGCCGGGTGCGGCTGTCCACGCTATCGGCGACCTGGTCGAGGGCTTCGAGCATCTCCTCGACGTATTCGACATAGACCGAACGCAGCAAGGGGCTCAGGCACGGCAGGGACGGATTGAGCTCGTAAAGGCAGCGTTCCAGGCCGTAGCCCATTTCGTTGATTTTGGTCAACGCCCGCAGGTTCTGGAACGTTTTTTCGATGATGATGTAGTCCTTGTTCGGTTCGCGTTGCGACGAGAACCAATACCCCATCAGGTCGCGGGCGAAAATTTCGCCGGGGATCTGGAACGATTCCTTGCGCATGTATTCCACGGCCATGGCCGCGCCAAACCCGTCGGGCGTGCAGGAAAACCCCTTGTAGCGCAGCGGTCCTTCGGGATCGAGCCGCATGATCGTCTTCGCCACCAGCACCTCGTCCGACGCGTCGGGCGACCCTTCGTGCACCTTGGCGTGGAGCGCCAGGCTGTTGATGTCGTCGGCAAGGTGGGTGTCGCCCAGGCTTTGGCGCACCCAGTGTTCCAGCTTTCCGTTCTTCACGGCCCTGGCGGCGTCGTTGACGTTCTTGGCGAAGAACAGGGCGATGGTGCGCGGAGACTTGTGCTTGTACCCGCCGAAGCCGTAGGTGGATTTGGGTTTGGCGATGGGACGGCGCTGGATCGGCGTTTTCTTCTGGCCGCTGATCCACAGTTCCAGCGCTTCCATGGGCCAGCGTTCCAGCGGGTCGTCCGACATCAACCCGCGCAGCGGTTCGATCAGGGCCATGGGTATGCGCTCGTTGGCACAGAACGCCTGATACGTTCCCTGTTCGATCTTGGCGATGAGCATCTGTTCGTCGGAGAGCTCGCCCAGCGGATTGTACCCCAACAGCAGGAACAGGGCGCAAATGCCGAGCGCGTAGAGATCGTCGCGGGTTTCGCCCTTGCCACGACCGCACGCCATGGCGAGACCGCGTTCCAGGGGTTCGTAGATGGATGGTTGGTCGAAGCCGGGCGGCGAGGTGACGCATTCGCCCAGCACCAGGATATGACGTTCCCGATCCATGAAGAAGATGTTGTCCAGGCGAATGGCCCGGTGCTGGATGTCGGCCGTCGCCATTTCGGCGATGGCGTGGGCCAGCGGCTCCAAAATGACCTTGGCCAGTTCGTATTCATTGACCTTGAGCGGCTTGTCGCCAAATGCTTCGGTCAACCGTCCGCCCAAGGGACGTTCGAAGATGACGAACATGCAGGTGTGATCGAACGGCGACCAGTATTCCGAACCGAAATCGACCAGGGGGATCAGGCCGTTGATGGCCTTGCGCTTCATGTCCTGCATCACGCCGGTGCGCACCGGCAGGCCGGGATTGCAGACCAGGGCGTACAGTTGGCGACCCGGTTCGCGCTTGTCCTCCGCGGCGTAGGCCTGGGCGGAAGGCGACGATAGATCGTGCAGCGGCTGGGACGGATAGACCATGTAGCGTTCGTTCACCGTCACCGGAGGATGGTCGTCGGGGTCGAACGCGGCCGGGGCGGGGCGTACCGGTATCGGAATGCCGGTGTCGTGCTCTTTTCCGCCAAGGGTGAGAAATTCCGTTTCGGGGGCGTCCTCCGCGGCTTCTGGAGCATCCTTCTTGGGCGCAGAAACAGGCGCCGCGGCCGCACCCGGCGCGGGCGAATCCTGACGAGGCGGGGCCGTTTCTACGGCCTGCTCTTGGGCTTTCGCCATCTTGGCCCTCCAGCCCGAATTCTACGGGCGCATTGAAGCTGGCTTAGAATAGACCCAAAATATAGGAAAAACAACGGCTTTGCCAGAGCGGCTTTGCCAGAGCCCGATGGGGCAGGGCGGCGGCGCCGTCCTGCCCCGGGCGGAATCAGTCGGCGAACGGATCGCGGACCAGAATGGTGTCGTCGCGTTCGGGGCTGGTGGACAACAGCGCCACCGGGGCCTCGATCAATTCTTCGATGCGGCGGATGTACTTGACGGCGGTTGCCGGAAGGTCCGCCCAGGAGCGTGCGCCAAAGGTGGTTTCGGACCAGCCTTCCATGGTTTCATAGATGGGCTCGGCATTCTCCTGGTCCTTGGTGGAGGCCGGCAGGTAATCCAGCTCCTTGCCGTTCACGTGGTAGCCGACGCATACCTTCAGCTCGTCCATGCCGTCCAACACGTCCAGCTTGGTCAGCGCGATGCCGTTGATGCCGTTGACCTTGACGGCCTGTCGCACCAACACGGCGTCGAACCAACCGCAGCGGCGCGGACGGCCGGTGGTGGTGCCGACTTCGCGCCCGCGATCGGCGATGCCGGCGCCGACGGCGTCGAACAGTTCGGTCGGGAACGGACCGGCGCCGACGCGGGTGGTGTAGGCCTTGGTGATGCCCAGCACGAAATCGATCGCGCCCGGCCCCATGCCGGATCCGCTGGCGGCCTGGCTGGCCACCACGTTCGACGAGGTGACGTACGGATAGGTGCCGTGGTCGATGTCCAGCAGCGTGCCCTGCGCGCCTTCGAACAGGATGCGCTTACCCGCGCGCTTGGCTTCGTCCAGCACCTTCCAGGTGGTGTCGATGTAGGGCAGCAGCTTTGGCGCGAGTTCCAGCAACTTGTCGACGATGGACTGGCCGTCGAGTTCCGGCTGGCCGAAGCCGCGCAGGAGCGCATTGTGGTGGAACAGCATCTTTTCCACCTTGGCCTGGATCAGTTCGGCGTCGGCCAGATCGCCCGCGCGGATGGCGCGGCGCGCGACCTTGTCTTCGTATGCGGGGCCGATGCCGCGTCCGGTGGTGCCGATCTTGGCCTTGCCCAGCGCTTCTTCGCGCGCCTGGTCCAGGTTGGCGTGCAGCGGCAGAATCAGCGGCGCGTTTTCCGCGACCTTGAGGTTGTCCGGGGTGATCTCGACACCCTGGCTCCGCAGGTTGTCGATTTCCATCAAGAGGTTCCACGGGTCCAGAACGACGCCGTTGCCGATCACCGACATGGTGCCCTTGCGCACGATGCCGGACGGCAGGATGTGCAGCTTGTAGACCTTGCCGTCAATCACCAAGGTGTGCCCGGCGTTGTGTCCGCCCTGAAAGCGAACGACCACGCTGGCGCGCTCCGAAAGCCAGTCGACGATCTTACCCTTGCCTTCGTCGCCCCATTGCGAGCCGACGACAACCACGTTGGCCATGATGTTTCCCTCGTCCTGTCCCTAGATAAAGTTAATCCAGTTGGCGGATCGCACCGTCCACCAGCACGTATCCGCAATTGAGCCGCCGGGCTTCCGCCTGGGCGTCGTCCGTGTGTTCGAGCGCCGACACCGTGCGCCAACCCTCGCCCCGCAGTTCGCGTGCCTTGGCGGCGGTTACGCCCCATGGCAGGAACACGGTCTTGGGCTGCTCCGACTTGGGCGCGGCCTGCATCACCATGTCCATGAACAGGGTCAGGCCCGTGGCTTCTTCGCCCTCGCCCGCGCTGTAACGCCCGCCCCGGCCCAACTCGCCCATCACGCCCTGGGCGAAAACCGCGAAGGTCACGCCGGTGTGATATTCGAAGCCGCGCGTTTCCACCGGGTCCAGGGTGATGCTGAGATCGGGCGCTCCGGCCTCGACCCCGTCCATCACGCGGGCCAGATGCACGCGCTGTTGGGCGGCGTCTCCGCCAAGGTCCAGGGCGGCCAGCTTTTCCAGTCCTTCGCGGGCCGGGCCCACGGATTCCAGCATGACGTCGAGCGCGCGGGCGGCCGTTTCGCCCAGAACCCCGGACATGGCGGCCACGGCGGCGCGATCCTTGTGGTCCAGGGCGGCGCGCAGTCTGCGGCGTTGGGCGTCGTCCAGGTCGCACCCGTCCGTCACCGCGCCGGCCAGTGTGGGCAGGCCCAAATCGATGCTGACGTTCCGCACGCCCGCGCGGCCGAGGGATTCGGCCACCATCAGAATCACTTCCACGTCGGCGGCCGGTCCACCCGCGCCGATCAGTTCCGCGCCCACCTGGCCGAACTGGCGTTCGGGACGCAAGGGCGAACCCTTGGTGCGGGCCACCTGTCCGGCATAGGCCAGGCGAAGGGGGCGGGGAGAACGGCTGAGCCGCGAGCGCGCGATGCGCGCCACCTGCAACGTCATGTCGGGACGCAGCGCCAACATGCGCTGGCTGAGCGGGTCCTGCACGCGGAAGGTCTGCGTCGCCATGGCCGCGCCGTTGCCGAACAGCAGGTTTTCCTCGAATTCCATGAGCGGCGGCTTGACGCGGCCATAACCCCAGGTTCCGAATTCGTACACCAGGCGCTCGGCCAATCGGGCTTCCTCGGCGGCCTGGGGCGGCAGGCCGTCCTCCATGCCAATGGGAAGTAACGCCTTGTCGGGAAGATCGTTCATGAATTCCGGGGCTTCACACAGTCAAAACAACAGGGACGTCGGCCGGATGCGCGCGCCCCGGCCAAACCCGAGGTTAGTAGCCGAATTCCGCTCGATGGGCAAGCTTAAGACAACAGTTCCCACCCAAGCATCAGGACGGACGTGACCGCCCCCGCCACCGGAGTCCAGGCGGGCGTCCGGAAAGTCAGCTTGGGCGCGGGGTCCAGTTGCTTGAGCCGAATCAGGGACAAGTTCACCACCAGGAACACGAACAGGATCATGGCGCTGGTGGCGCGCGCCAGAAGTTCGAATTCCACCAAGGTGGTGAGCGCGAACACCAGCGATCCCACCGCCAGGGTCGCCTTCCACGGCGTGCGGCGGCCCGCGTGGACGTCGGAAAGGCTCCGCGGCAACCATCCGCGCCGCGCCATGCCATAGCCGATGCGCGCCATCAGCACGATTTCGATCAGCACGCCGTTCAAGGTCGCGATCACCGCGATGGGGGCGAACAATGCCCGCGTGCCGTCGTCGCAGCCCACCACCAGGCACAGCGGCGCCTTGGACGCCGCCAGTTGGTCCGGCGCAACGGAGAGAATTGAAATCAGCACCACCAACATGTACAGACCGGCGGATATCAAAATCGCCAGGATCACGGCGCGCGGCAGGGTGTAGGCGACGTTTCGGGTTTCCTCGGCCATGTTGACGATGGCTTCGAACCCGGCAAAGGCGAAAAACGCCAGAAACACCCCGCCCAGCACGCCGCTCCAAGCCGTGGCGTCGGAGGGCCACATTTCCGGCGCGTGCAGGGCAAGATCGGCGAAGGCCGGCGCGCCGATGGCGATGACGATCAGCAGTCCGCCGATTTCCACCACCGTCATGGCGGCGGCGAACCACACGCTTTCCTTCACCCCCCAGCACGCCAGCGCGGTGAACAGCACGATGACGAAGCCGCCCAGGAGCGGCACCGGCACGTCGATCATCTGTTGCAAATACCCCACCCCGCCACGGGTGATGCTGGCCGCCGCGACCACCGCCACCGCCAGGGTCATGAATCCGGTCAGGCGGCCCATCCAATGGCTCTTGAACCCTTCGCGCGCGTAGGCCGCCGCGCCCGCGGCTTCGGGCAGGCGTTGGCCCAACTCGGCATAGCTCAGCCCCGTCAGCGCCGCCAGCACGCCCGCCAGCAGAAACGACACCGGCGCGGCGTAGCCCGCGCGTCCGGCCACCGTGCCGACCAGGACATAGATGCCCGCCCCGATGATGGTGCCGAGTCCGTACAGCGTCAGGCTGGTCAGGCCCAGGGTGCGGTTGAGTTCCGGTTGGGGATCGGGGCTGGTCATGGCGCGAGGGTGCGCCGCTTAATGGGGGGCGTCAAGGGCCGCGCTCAGTGCGTTGGACCGTGCGGGCCAGGTTCCCTTGTCGGTGATTTGCCCGTCTCGCAAGACGATGAAACTGCGCCGTTTGTAATGCGGCAATTTACGCTCCAGGATGGCCAGACTTTCCGCGCTGCGCCCCATGACCACCAGATACGGTTGCCCGTCCGCGTCCCGCTGGACGTAGGCCAGAGCGTCGGCGTCCAGGTTCAATTCACCGGCCGGGGCGGGAAGCCCGCGCGCCTTCAGCGCCGCCAGCACGTCGGGAATAAGGCCGCTGATCACGTGTTGTTCACCTTCGTCACGCAACGTCACGTCGCGGATGATCGGCGGGATCTCGCCGGGGGACAGGCGGCGGAATACGTCATAGTCCGGATCGACAGCAATGTGTTTCGCATGCGGCGCGACGATGGTGAATGTCTGCGCCTTCTTTGTCATCCGCACCCGTACGCTCAGCGTGCCGCCCGCACTTTCGATCGCGACGGGAATTATCAGGGGATAAGCCTCGCCGTCTTGAGCCTGTGCGACGGTGAACGTCACGTCGTGGGGGGTCGCGCGCGCGTTGGTCAAGGTCAGCTGAGGCGCGCCGGGGCGTTTCACCCAGGAGTCGAAGAAAGGGTCAATGTCTCTGCTTCTTCCAGCCTGGAACGCGTTGCTTACATTGTCCCATGACGCGTCTTTGCCCTTGTTGAATTCATAAAGCCACTCTATCGCTTTATCGAACCCCTTCTCCCCGACTTCAGCCTTCAGCATGTGAAAGACGAACGCGGTCTTGTTGTAGCCGACCACTTGCGAGGCGTCGTGGGTCTTGGAGCGGAACGCCGTCAGCGCGATGTCGCGTTCCGGGGGTAGGGCGGCGTAGTCGCGCAGCCATTCCAGCCGCTTTTCCCGGCCCGCGTCGGGGTTGGTCCGCACGGCCACGGCGTAATCCGCCATGTAAGTGGTGAGGCCCTCGGCCCAGTTGCCTCTGGCGTAATCCACCCCGACCGCATTGCCCCACCAGTTGTGCAGGATTTCGTGGGGCAGGGACGTGGTGCGGATGAACGGCAGCGCCAGCACCCGCCGTCCCACGTACGTCATGCCCGGCAGTCCCCAGCCCACCGGCGCGTCGCCCGATACGATGGAAAAACCCGGATAGGGAAAGGGGCCGATGCGCTCGGAATAGTCCTTGATGTAAGCCGCCGTGTCCTCCAGATAGCCGTCCGCAAGTGGCGCGAGTTCGTCGTGGAAATAGGTGCGTAGGCGCAGCCCGTCAACCATGCGTTCCGACACCTGATAGGGGCCGGTGATGAGCAGTGGCGGATCGGCCGGGGCGTGGTTTTCGAAGGTGGCGTGGTAGCGCTCGTCCGCTTCGCTTTCCGCAGTCAGCGCGCCGGGGACGATGAATTTGTAGGGGGCGGGGAGGACGCCGGTGACGCTCCAAGTGGCCTTCTCGCCACCCGGCTGCGCCAGCCACCCGCTGTCCATGATGTCGAGCGGACGGTGGGCGGTGTAGGCGATTTCGACGGTGTGTTCGCCCCAGGTTCCGAGGTCGACGCGCAAAGTCCCTCCATCGCGGTGGATCGAAGCGTCTATTCCATCGACCCTCGCGCGCGTTAAGGCGGCGTCCTCATCGAGGTCCAGATTCATGAACCCGCCACCCGTCAACGTGATGCGGTCGGTGACGGACAAACTGTTTCGGTCCGGATCGGCGATAAAGGCGACGGCGTGGTGGACGGTGTCGCCCGACCAAGCCGCCCCGGACCACAAAAACGCAAGAACGGACAGGATCGCCAAGCGAATCATTTCTTTTTGTCGGCGGGTTCTTCGGTTGGAAACTGCGCCATCAGATCCAGGGTTTTCTTGCCGCGCTTGACCTTCAGCGGCAGCCACGTGCCCGGCAGGGTCGCCTGGACGACATCCACCAACTGGCCGTTGTGTTCAACCTTGCGTCCGGCGGCTTCGACGATGAAGTCTCCCGCCTTGAGGCCCGTGGCTTCGGCCACGCTGTCCTTCAGCACCTCGATGACCCTCACGGAACCGTCCTTCGGTTCGATCATCACGCCCAGGCGCGGCTTGGGCGGCGCGGCGTGGGGATCGGCCTTGGCGGGCGGCAGCCCGAACACGGCGTCGGCGATGGGCGTGCCGGCTGGGTCGGCCAAATGCTTGCAAGCCATGACGTCGTCCCACGGCGTCAGCACCTCAACCTTGGTCCGGCCCAGGGCGCGGAGCTGATGGGGAATGCCGTGGCGATAATCCATGTGACCGCGCCCGACAATGGCCACCACCTGGCGTCCGGGATGGGCGTCCAGCGCCGCCACGGCGGCTTCGGCCATGGCCCGGTCCCACGTCAGCTGCGCATCGACGAATGCGGAAAATTTGGGATCGTCGAGGGTCGGCATGGGAACGTCCTTGGCGTCGTCGTGCTTTCGTTCCACGTGGCGGGCGTAGATCCCGGCGAGGTGGCCCAGGTAGGCGTCCACGGGGCGGGCGGGATCGCCCAGGCCCTGGCGTTCGCCCTCGGGAATGGCGGCCCAGCCCTTGTCGGAAACCTGGGACACGAACGACCGTTCCACGTTCAGCGCGACCATGGGAATGGCGTTGATGCGGGCGAATTGGAACAAAGGCATGTAGAGGCCCGGATCGAACCCCCACACGGTGTTCCATTCGCTCTGCTCGAGAAACGCGCTTTCGGACAGCTCACCCGCCACCCATTTGTCCAGCACCGGCTGAACGCGGCGGGGGAACGCTTCGAACCCCAGGACCATGCCGGGGCGCCGGGCGTGCAATTGGGCCAGGGTCTGGGATTGCCACAGATGATGGTCCGGGTTGTCGTGGCTTTCTCCC
>JADGBG010000203.1 GCA_015231605.1 Alphaproteobacteria bacterium
CGGCTTTACGCCTTCACCAACACGCTGGCCAAATCCACCGCCGGAACCGAGGCGTCCGGCACCGGCAACATGAAGTTCGCATTGAACGGCGCACTGACCATCGGCACGCTGGACGGCGCCAACATCGAAATCAAGGAAGAGGTCGGCGACGACAACATCTTCATCTTCGGCATGGACGCCGAAGAGGTGCAGTCCCTGCGCATGAGCGGGTACGATCCGTGGACGCGCTACAACAAGAACGCAGAGCTCAAGCGCGTTCTCGACATGATCGGCGACGGCTTTTTCTCACCCGACGACCGCAATCGTTACCGTCCCATCGTGGACACGCTTCTGCACGGCGGCGACCATTATTTGCTGCTGGCGGACTATGCGTCCTACGTGGAATGCCAGGAAAGCGTGGCGCGGGCCTACCGCGACAGCCACTCCTGGGCGCGGAGCGCGATCCTCAACGTCTGCAACATGGGCAAGTTCTCGTCCGACCGCACCATCCACGAATACGCGGCGGACATTTGGAGCATCAAGTCCATTCGCCTGTAATCAGACCCCTTGCGGGCTTTACGGCGCGCGGCGGTTGCTCAGGCGACCGCCGCGCGTTCCGTTTTCACGGCCTCGGCCAAGTCGGCGAACAGCGGGTCTTGCGCCAGGGTTTCGATGGCGATGTGCAGACGGTGACGCCAGTTGGGGTGTTCGTCCACCGTGCCGGGCACGTTGACTTGGTCGGACGAGACGGCGGCGTCGTCCAGGTTGATCATCATCAGGGCCGCTGGAGATCGCGCCAGGAACCGATGCACGGCCACGATCAGGATCTTGAGCTCTTCGTCGGCCAGATCCGCGCCGTGCGGGAACGCATCGTCAACCAGCCCCTGGTCCTGAAGCGCGGCGACCATCATTTCCCGGTCCCGCTGGCGGTCCGTGCACATCTTGTCGAAGGCCTCGTTTCCACTCAGCAGGCCGATGTCCTTCTGGACATGCAAGTCGCGTTCCGTCCAAAACCCGGCGATGGTCGGCATGTCGTGGGAGCCCGGCATGGCGAGCGACAGACGGGGGAACCGATCCGGGCGGAAATACAGTCCGTTTGCGTAGCGCTGGAAGTGCATCAAACGATAGGACAGAATGTTTTCCGCCTCCATGCGCTCGCTGAAGCCTTCGGGAACGGTGCCCAAATCCTCGCCCACCACCATGCAGCGGTTGCGCACGCTTTCCAGCGCCAGGATTGCGAACAGGTCGTCCATGGGATACTGGACATAGGCCCCGTCCGCGCACTTTCCGCCAAGGGGAATCCAGAACATGTGTTGCATCCACATGGCGTGATCGATGCGCACCGCGCCCGCGTGCCGCATGCAGTCCCGCAGCATGTCGATGTACGGACCATAGGCGTTTTCGCGCAACGTCACGGGATTGAACGGCGGCATGCCCCAATCCTGCCCGGCCGGGGCCAGGGGATCGGGCGGCGCGCCGAACCGCGCGCCCAGGACGAAGGCGTCGGGGTCGATCCATGCGTCCGCGCCCCCGGCGGCGACGCCGACGGCCAGGTCGCAATAGAGCCCGATATCCATCCCGGCGTCCTTGCACGCGGCGGCGGCGGCGGCGAGTTGACGGTCGGCCTCCCATTGCTGGTATATAAAAAACTCGATGCGCCGGGCATTTTCCTCGGCGAATTTCAGAACCGCCGGGGCGTTGGGATCGCGATACGCGTCGCCCCACAAATCCCCCGCCAAGCCACCGAAATGTTCCTGAAGCGCCTCGAACACGGCGAAGCGGTGAAGGCGCTCGCCCCCCTCGCACACGAAATCCTCGAACGCGCGACGGCGCTCCGACCCGCTTCCTTCGGGATGCAGCAACTGGAATTCGTCGAACAGGACGCCCAGGGCCTCCGCCTTGAGCGCGGTGATGGCGCCATAGGCCACCCGTTCGCTGGCGCGCGCGCGCGTCAGGCCGGACTGAAACGTCTTGGACTGTAGGCGTTTGCGCACCCTGGCGCTGGCCTGATATTCGGGGACGGCCGTGATGTCGATATAAATCGGATTGAAAAACAGCCGGCTGGACGGCGAATAGGGGCTCACTTCGTTGGGCCGCATGGGAAACAAGGCGTGCAACGGCGACAGCCCGACGGCCCCCGCGCCGGCCTTGCCGGCCTCTTCGCACAACACGGACAGGTCGCGGAAATCCCCGATACCCCAGTCGTTGTCGGTGCACAGGCTGTAGAGCTGGCAGGCCACCCCCCAGACGCGGCGGTGTTCCTTCATCCAGCGCGGCGCATAGGCGGCATGGGGCGCGACGACGAGCGAACACCTGGCCGCGTGCGCGCCCGTTTCGATTTTCAGTTCGTGATACCCCAGCGGCAGTTCCACCGGCAGCTTGAGCAAGAGCCGCGAGTAGGTCTCACCGTCCAGTTCGCGCGTTTCTAGGCACGACAGCTCCCACCCGACGGCGGATCCGTTGAACATGGCCCCGTCTTCGCACGTCAAGGTCCAACCGATGGTCCCCCCCGAATCCTTGTGCGGCAGATAGAGGCTCACCTCCGGCAAAACCTGATGGCGCGGAGAATGACGCACGATGGTGATGGGCTCCAACATGCGCCGCCACGGCGCATCGGATATGCGGCCAAGGCTTTGGCGGATTTGTGCGTCCGTGTCGGTCGAAAATCCCATGGCGGCCAACAGCGCGCGCTTGGTTTCGGTGCTCGCGACGTGAAGACCGCCATACACATCGTAGTATTCCAACTCGATGC
>JADGBG010000204.1 GCA_015231605.1 Alphaproteobacteria bacterium
ATTGAGCGCGGCCAGGTAGCGGTTGGAGCGTTCGTCGCCTTCCATGCAGGTGATGCCGATGGCGCCTTGGCCCACGGCAGGGATGAAGTCGTCGGCCTCCATGATGTCGGTGGCCACGTGGATCATGTCCATGCGGTTGAGCCCGGCGGCGGCCAGCAGCGTGCCGTCGACCTCGCCGGCGTCCAGTTTCTTGAGGCGCGTCTGCACGTTGCCGCGGAACGTCACGACCTTGAGATCGGGGCGGCGCGCCAGGATCTGCGCCTGGCGGCGCAGCGACGCGCTGCCCACCACCGCGCCCTGGGGCAGGTCCCACAGGCGCTTGGCTTTCGGCGAAATGAACACGTCGCGCACGTCCTCGCGCTCCAGCATGCACGGCAGGTGGATGCCGTCCGGAAGCCAGGTGGGCACGTCCTTCATGGAATGGACCGCGATGTCGATGCCGCCGTCCAGCATGGCGTCGTCGATTTCCTTGGTGAACAGGCCCTTGCCGCCGACTTCCATCAGCGCGCGGTCCAGAACCTTGTCGCCCTGGGTGACGATTTCCACGATCTCCAACGCGCCGTCCCGGGCCAACTCGGGAAACGCGGCCTTCAGCCGGTCGCGGGTTTCGTAGGCCTGGGCGAGGGCGAGCGGGCTGCGGCGGGTGCCGATGCGGAGCGGGGTGTCGGTCATGGAATGTCCTTAAGTTCGATAAATCTGGCCTGGTCGTGGGCGCATAGGGTAATGTCCGCACGACCCGGAAACAAAGGCTTTATACATGATCGTTCTCGGCATCGAAACCAGTTGCGACGAAACCGCCGCCGCCGTGGTGAAAAAAAACGCCGACGGCAGCGCCGAGATTCTGTCCGACGTGGTGCTGTCGCAGATCGACCGCCACCGCCCCTTTGGCGGGATCGTGCCGGAAGTCGCCGCCCGCGCGCACCTGGAATTCGCCGACCATGTGGTGCGCGAGGCGATGGAGAGATCGGGCCTGGACTATATGGATCTCGACGCCGTGGCGGCCACCGGCGGCCCGGGGCTGATCGGGGGCGTGATCGTCGGCGTGATGACGGCCAAGGCCATCGCGCTGGCCCACGGGCTGCCGTTCATCGCGGTCAACCACCTGGAAGGTCACGCGCTGACCGCGCGGCTGACCGACGGGGTCGAATTCCCGTATCTTTTGCTGTTGGTGTCGGGCGGACACAGCCAACTGCTGGCGGTGCGCGGCGTGGGCGACTACACCCGGCTCGGCACCACCATCGACGACGCGGTGGGCGAGGCGTTCGACAAGACCGCCAAGATGCTGGGGCTGGGCTATCCCGGCGGCCCGCCGGTGGAGGCCGCCGCCAAGCGGGGCGACGCCCGGCGCTTCGATCTGCCGCGCCCGCTCAAGGGCAAGCCCGGCTGTCATTTTTCGTTCTCCGGACTCAAGGCCGCGGTCAAGCGCGCCATCGACGACCTGCCGCCGGGGGACCTTCAGGACAAGGACGTGTTCGATCTGTGCGCCAGCTTCCAGGACGCCGTCGCCGAAACCATCGCCGACCGGGTCAAGCGCGGCATCGCGGAATTCCTGGAGCTCTGCCCCCAGGGAACCACCCTGGTGGTGGCCGGCGGCGTCGCCGCCAACGCGGCGCTGCGCGAACGGCTGGAAACGGTCGCCGGCGGGGAAGGCCTGACGCTGGCCGCGCCGCCCTTGAAGCTCTGCACCGACAACGGCGCGATGATCGCCTGGGCCGGGATCGAACGGCTGGAGCGGGGCGATACGGATTCGCTCGATTTCGCGCCGCGCCCCCGCTGGCCGCTGGATCCCGACGCCCCCAAGGCCGTCGGCGCGGGGATCAAGGCGTAATTCAGACGAGGACCATCGCGCCGACGCGCCGCGCCTAGGCCGAACAGACCGGCGGGGCCACGTTCTCGTGTACGGACAGGTCCAAAATGGTGGGCGCGTCGCCGCACAGCGGGCACCCCGGATCGCGCTTCACGCGGATACGGCGGAACTGGGTGGCCAGCGCGTCGTAGACCAGCATGCCGCCCGACAGACTGGTCCCGATCCCCAGCAATTCCTTGAGGATTTCCGTGGCCTGGATGGAACCCACCGTGCCGCACAAGGCGCCGAGAACCCCGGCCTCGGCGCAGCTGGGGATTTGTCCGGGGGGCGGCGGTGCGCGGAACAGGCACCGGTAGCACGGCCCGTCCGCATCGCCGCCGGGATAATTGCGAAACACCGCGACCTGCCCGTCGAAACGCAAAATCGCCCCGGAAACCAGGGGTTTGCGGGCGAACCACGCGGCGTCGTTGATGAGAAAACGGGTCGGGAAGTTGTCCGAGCCGTCGGCGATGAGGTCGTAGCCGGAAAACAGCTCCAGCGCGCCCGCGACGCTCAGGCGGGTCTTGTGGCGCACCACCCGCACGCCGGGATTGAGCCGGGCGATGGTTTCGGCGGCGCTGTCGACCTTGGCCTTGCCGACGTCGGGGGTGGCGTGAACGATCTGGCGCTGCAGGTTGGACAAGTCCACCACGTCGTCGTCGATCACCCCCAGCGTTCCGACCCCGGCGGCGGCCAGATACATCAGCAACGGCGCGCCCAATCCGCCCGCGCCGACCACCAGAACCTTGGACCCCAGCAATTTCGCCTGAACTGGTGCGCCTGCTGACCAAGGCCCGCGCCCGGGTGCGGTGCGTCTTGACCGAGGCGGGCGCGCGTTTCGTCGCGCCGCTGACCCTGGCCGCGCTGTCGGG
>JADGBG010000051.1 GCA_015231605.1 Alphaproteobacteria bacterium
CGAAGGACTATGGCATACTTTGCGTGAACATCCTATGATCACCACGAACGGAAAGAGGAGTGCGCCATGGGCGGTTGCGCCGGACCCTACACCCGGGTGCCTTTCGAAAAGGCGGATCTCAAACCCATCACCACGCTGTTGGACCATCTGGGTCCGCTGGGCGGCGGGATGACCATGCGCGCCATGCCCAAAGGTAACGGCGGCATCGACGACTTCAATTTCGATTTCGCGGTGACCGACGCGGGCGACGCGGCGCTGTCGTGGGAAGTGCACTGCGCCAAGTTCCTGGGTCCCAAGAAGACCTTCAGCCAATCCCACGTGATCGAATTCGCCGTGCGCCAGCGCGACGGGTCCGGGGAAAAGCGCTGGGAAGGGTATTTGTACTTCGACGGTCTCAAGGACGCCGCCAGGGATCTGCCCCCGCTTCTGCGCAAGATCTTGGACGGCGAGACCCCGGACGCGGTGGTCGATCCGGACGACGCGCAACTCACCCGGATCGAACTTTGCACCGGAATGTGAGACGGGCGACAAAGTACATAACTCTATGTTATTTTTACTATATGTGACGCGCCGCAAAAGTTTCTTTTGTCAGTTCCCCGTCTTTTGACTAGTATTTTTCAACCCCACGCAAGCGGGGCTTCAAAAAGACCTGTGAAGGACCGACGACATGATGGAATGCGATACGATCGAATGCGCCGACGTCAAGGAAGCGTGTCAGGAACTGCCGTGCACGCGGCTGTTGGAATTCCTGATCCACGACAAATTCCCCGGCCAGGTGATTGTCACGGCGTCTTTGCGCGCGCGCTCCATCATCGTGCAGCACATGCTGGCCGAGATCGAGCCCAACATCCCCATCGTGTATTGCAACGCCGGCAAGGTGTTCCCCGAAAGCGCCGAATACCAAGACAACATGATCAAGCGCCTCGGCTTCACCAACGTACAGTCCCCCGTCGGCCAGGGTGAGGTGCAAATCGCGCCGGGCGATCACGATCACATCGAATGGGTCAAGGCGCGCTACGACCGCAACCACGGCGCCACCCAGGAAGCGATGCACCTGAACGCCACCCTTTCAGGATACAAATGCTGGATCAGCGCGGTCTATCACTACGACCAGGACAGCGCCGCGCGCTCGCGCGTCGAACGCGAGGGCCTGTTGCTGCGCGTCAATCCCCTGCTGGATTGGGATCAGGACCGGGTCAGCGATTACATGACCGAGTTCGAACTGCCCTATCACCGTCTGGCCAAGGTCCCCGTGGACATGAACAAGAAACACGGCGACGGCACCGACGTGATGACCTTCGCATTCTAGAGCGTCGATCGGGACGGATCCCGACCATTTGCCTCGCCCGTCAGCCCCCCAGATAAGTTTCGTTTTTGTCCGGGGCACCGAGCCGTTCATCGTAGTGGCCGCCGGGATCGTATGTCGACGTAAGGCCTTGCCGCGCCTTCATGAAAAACTCCCGTCATTGACGCAGGACTTGCGCGCGATATCCAACCGATGCCTCACGTCAAACACCGCCGCTGTGGACGGTGTCGTAATAGACGGCTTCCAGTTCGTTTTTGTGCTTGGTTTCCTCGTTGGCGAGGTAGGCGAACAGGTCGCGCAATGAGCCCGCAGGGGTTTCGTCCGCCAGGGCGCGGTACTGTTCCATGGCCGCGTGTTCGCGCATCAGGGCGTATTGCAGGACAGCTTGGTCGTCGGGGTGCTCGCCCAAATCCGGCAGATGCACGCAGTCGGAAAACTTGCGGTCGCTGGCGGGACGCTGGATCTCGGCGGCCAGCACGCCCGCCATGTCGGCGCGCGCGGCCATCGCGGTGAACAGGTCGAAATGGTTCTGTTCCTCTTCGGCCAGTTCCTCCACGAGATAGCGGATGGACTTACTCACCTTGGGCGCGAGGGCCACGTAGAAATCCCGCGCCGTGCGTTCGAATTCGATGGCGACTGCAAAGACCTCGCCCACGGTGGTGAGCACCTTCAACCGGTCGTGTCCCTTGCTCATGCCTCATCCCCCTTCCCTTCAAACGCCGCCAGGATGCTTTTGGCCGCGCGATGCCCGTCGGCCACGGCGTGCACCACGTCCGGCCCCTTGACGCAATCACCGATGGCCCACAGCCAGGATTCGGACGTGCGTCCGTCCGCATCCACCTGGATGCGGCCCCGGTTCCATTCCAGCGCCTCGGTGAGCCCCTCGCCCAGCATGTCTACCCCGGCGGCCTGGCCGATGGCTTCGATGACCATGTCGCCCGGATGAATGCGCTCGTCGCTTTCGTCATAGCTGGGGGCAAAGCGGCCCTGGGCGTCGAAAATCGACTGGACCCGCCAGGTGCGCAACCCTTCCACCCGGCCGTCCGCGTCAATGACGACTTCCTGGGGGCCGCGCGCATCGACGATGTCGATGCCTTCCTCGCCGCATTCGCGGATTTCGTCGGGGTCGGCCAGGAAGTGCGCCTTGTCTTCCAACGCCGTGACCGTCACGGCCACCTCGCCGTAGGCTTTCATTTGCAGGCGCGCCATGGTGCGCGCGATATCCATGGCGACGTTGCCGCCGCCAATCACCACCAGGCTCTTGGGCACGTCGACGGGGTCTTCGTCGGTGACCTGGCGCAACAGGTCCACGGCCTTGCGCACGTCGGCGTGATCCGAGCCCGGAATACGGGTCGACCGCCCCAGGTGCAAGCCGATGGCCAGGATCACCGCGTCGTTCTTGGCCTTGAGTTCATCCATTGTGATGTCCGAGCCAACGCGGGTTTCGCACTTGATCTCCACCCCCATGGCGCGGATCACGTCGATGTCGGCGTCCAGGATGTCGTAGGGCAGGCGGTATTCGGGAATGCCGTAGCGCGGCATGCCGCCGGGATGTTTGCGCACCTCGTAGACCACCACCTTGTGGCCCTGGCGCGCAAGGTCGTAGGCCGCCGTCAGGCCCGCCGGCCCCGCGCCGACGACGGCGATGGTCTTCGCCTCGCCCTTCGCGGCCTTCTTCGGCTTGCCGACGATCCTGACGTAATCCTTGTGCGGGACCTGGTCGGTGATGTGGCGCTTCAGCCAGCGGATGGCGATGGGGTCGCCTTCATGACCCGCCGCGCAGGCGGTTTCGCACTTGTGCGTGCACACGCGCCCGCACACCTGGGAAAACGGATTGGTTTCATAGAGCAGTGCCAGTCCGCGTTCGTAATCGCCGTCGCGCACCGCCTTGATGTATTGCGGGATCGCCATGTGCGCGGGGCAAGTGGCGACGCACAGGCCGCATTCGACGCAACGGTCGGCTTCCAGCCTGGCGCGCGCCACGTCGTACCCGGCGACGATCTCGTCGAAGGTGCCGATGCGGGCCTCGGGCTCCAACTCCGCCATCTCGACGCGGTCCTTGCCGTGCAGGGCGTGCCCTTCGGGACGGCGGTATCCCAATTGGTCATTGTCCCACGGCTTCTTGTCGACGCCCGGGGTGAAGCGAAAGGCGTCGGCGTTCGCATCCGTCCAGGTGTAGGCGTTGGACATGGAAAGCGAGCCGGTCATGCACACGTCCACGCACAACGCGCACCAGCAGCACCGTCCATAATCGATGCGCGGGCGCAGCCCGGAATCGCCGTCCTTGGGCGCGAGGCCCACGTCGATCATGTCGATGGCGCCGTTCTGGCAGATGGTTTCGCAGGTGCCGCAACCGACGCACTTTTCGGCGTCGTTCTGGTGGAAACCGCGATAACGCGGCGCGCCGGGGCGTTCCGTCAGCGGATCGCGCACGGTGACCGGGTTCTGGAACAGGAACTTCCAGGCGCGAAACGGCGAGAGGACGGTGGTGATCGGCATCGGTCGTTACCTCTCGATCTCGGGCGGATAGGTGTGCAGCGACACCAACAACGCCGCGACGTCGGCGATGTTGCAATTCACGATCAACCGTTCCAGCAAAGCCATGGCGTGCGTGTACGACGGCCCGCGCACATTGACCCGGCGCGGATACCCGCTGCCGTCGGTCACAACGTAGAAGCCGTATTCGCCGCGCGAGCATTCGCCCCGGATATAGGTTTCGCCGCGCGGAATTTTCCAATGCAGCATGTTGGGCATCTTCGCCATCACCGGGCCGGTGCGCGGCATCTTGGCGAGGATCTGGCGGATCAGGTCGATGGACTGCAACGCGTCGCGCCGGCGCACGTCGGCGCGGGAATAGATATCCGAATCCCGGGCCACGTTCACTTCGAATTCCAGATCGGGATAGGCCAGATAGGGTTGGTCGCGGCGCACGTCCTTGGCCACCCCGCCGCCTCGCGCGGTCGGTCCGGTGACGCCGTAGTCGTCGAACAGCGCAGGGTTGATATAGCCCACGCCGATGGTGCGTTTACGAAACACCGCGTTCTGGAACATCACGTTCCACACGTCCTTCATGGTGCGCTCGGCTTCGCGGAGCGTCTCTTCCATGCGCGCGTCGAAGCCTTCTGGAAGCGTGTCGCGCACGCCCCCCGGCAGGATGAACATGTGATAGATGCGGGCGCCAGTCAGTTCCTCGAACCGGTCCAGCATCAAGTCGCGCACGTAGGTGGTCCACTGCCCGATCACGCCCAGGCCCAGCGAGCCGGACTGGCCTCCCAGATACATCATTAGGCTGTTGAAGCGGCCCATCTCCAGGATCAGGGTGCGGATCCATTTGGCCTGTTCGGGGATCTCGACACCGGCCAATTCCTCGACGGCGGCGGCGTAGCAGTATTCGTTGAAGTCCGGTTCCGGCACGCAGATGCGGCACACGATGGGGAAGCACTGGATGAAAGTGCGCCTCTCCATCAGCTTTTCGAAGCCGCGATGCAGATACCCCACATGGGTCTTGCCTTCCACCACCTCGTCGCCGCACACCGTCAGCTCCACCGACATGTTGCCGGTGATGCCCGGATGGTTGGGGCCTTGCCACAGCTTCAGATACTTGCCGGACGTCAGGTCGACGTCCAACGTGCCGTCCCTGTTGCGGGCCGGGTATTGGCTGCGGTCGGAAAGGTCCTGCACCATGATCACGCCCCGTCCGGATAGAGTTTCTGTTTCATGTGCGTTTCCGGGTCCTTGGACACGCGGCCCGGACGCTCGGCGAATTCCTCTTGCGCATACTTGAGGGTATCGAAGTCGCGCCGGTACGGCGGCATGTCCCGCCAGCCTTCCAGGATGAATTCCTCGTCCACGCGCGGACTGCCGGGAAAGTCGATGCCGAACATTTCGCGCAGTTCCCGTTGATACGTCGCGGCGGTGGGCCACAGGTCATGAATGCTGTCCATGTCGGCGCCTTCGCGCGGAATCAGAACGCGAACGCCGATGTCGCGCGCGGCGGCGCGGTTGTTCATCAGGTACGTCAACTGGAACTGGCCGTCCTCCAACCAGTCCACCGCCGTCAACAGCACCAGATGGGTGAAGCCTTCGTGGTCGCGCAGATGACGCAGCAGGCCGTGCAGGTGTTCGCGCGCCACTGTGACGAACGCCAAATCCGCCCGCTGCTGGGTCCATTCGCCCAGATCCGTGTGTTGCGCCAGCCGTGTCTGTAAATCCTGCATCAATCGTCACCAGTTGTAGTCGGGCATGTCCCAGTCGTGGATGACCTTCTTTTGGTTGGCCTTGTACCACTCGAATTTTTCGGCGTATTGGTTCGCGCCTTCGGCCTTGCCCGCGCGGATGATCTGTTTCAGATCCTCGAAGCCTTGCAGCAACGCCTCGGGCCGGGGCATGCAGCCCACGATGTAGAGATCCACCGGCAGATATTCGTCCAGCTTCTTGATGGTGTTGTAGGAATCCCAATACATGCCGCCGTTGATGGTGCACGAGCCCAGCCCCACCACGTACTTGGGGCTTTGCATCTGTTCGTAGGAGCGGATGGCGCGCTTCAGCGTCTTGGTCGAAAGGTAACCGGAAATCATCAGCAGGTTGGCCTGGCGCGGGGTCGGACGCCACTGTACGCCGAAACGATACGCGTCGAAGCGGGGCGTCATCAAAGGCCGCATTTCGATCGCGCCGCAACCAGTGCCGAAGCCCAGGATCCACAGCGATTCCGAACGCGCCCAGTTGAAAAAGTCCTCGACGATCTTGACGTAGACCGGCGGATGGACGGACGGCGAAGCCTCGCAATAATAATCGCGCAGCGGATCGACCTCGAACTCGATGCCGTCCGGGCCCTTGACGATACGTGGTTTGAGTTCGTCCTTCATCTCACCTCACACCCAGAACAGACCGGCCACGGCAACCGGAACGCCCCACACCAGGAACCAGCGGACCGACTGTTCGACGCGAAAGCGCGGGAACACCACGCCGACGAACGCCGCGAACAGATACAGCAGAAACACCTTGAGGAAAAACACCGGCCAGTTCGCCGCGCCGCCGAAGAACAGGTTCATGTAGATGACCATCTTGGCGATGGGGAAGATGGCGCGGTTGGATTGCATCAGCGCCAGATAGGCCGAATGGTATTCCGTGGGCGGGCCGATGGGGATTTCCTGGGGCGCCAGCACCACGTCGAACGGCGGGCGCATCATCGATCCCAAGAACGACATCATCGCCGCCGTCACCGCCAGCGGATTGGTGAACACCGTCCAGTTGAACACGCTTCCCTGTTGCGCCGCGACGATGTCCGTCACCGAAAGGGTCTGGTACTGCAACGCCACGGCGAACACGGCGATGGCGAACGGCAGTTCCGCCGCCGTCACCTGGCTCAACCCGCGCGACACGCCGATGGCGGCATACGGATGGCCGCTCTCCCCTGCGCCCAACGCCATGCCGAGCGAGCCGAAGAACACAAAGTACAAGGCCAGGATCAAGTCGCCCGCGAACGAGAAGTTCTCGTGCATCGCCACGCCATAGATGGTGGGCACGAACAGCAACAGCCCCACCCCGCCGGTCAAGCGGAACACCGGCCCCAGATAGAACATGAAGCCGTGCGTGATGGTGGTGCGCAGCGCGTAGTTTTTGATCAGGTCGATGTAGTTCTGATAGAACGGGATGCCGTGACGCCGTCCCGCCCGCGCGCCGATCTTCTGGATCACCGCGCCCAGCAACAGGCCGTACAGGAACACGATCAACAGCGTCAGCAGCGCGTGGGGAATTCTGATCCACTCGAAATCCATCGCCCTACATCCCCATCGCAATCAGATATACCACGAGCACGAAGCCCAGCATGTGGAAGGCGTAGACCTGCCCGTCGCCGGTATAGAAGCGCCGCGCGGTTTCCGCCACGCCATGAAACGCGCCGGCCACGCCATCCCAGAACCACGTTGCGTAGGGCTTCAGCAGGAATCCGAACGCCTTGCGGTACGGCGCATAGAAGTTCCAGGCGAAGTGCGTCGTTTCCGGACGGTGTGGGCGTTCGGCGGCGAAGACGATGTTGAACTGCTTCACCTTCTGGGCCTTGTGATTGAGGAACACCAGCCACGCCAGCAACACCGCGAAGATCGCGCCCGTCACGATCATGATGGACACGGGGCTCCAATAGCCGAACGGGCTGGTGATGGTGAGACCGTCCCACGACAGCCCGCCGCCCACAAAGAATTGGGCGATGTAAGCGTCCACATGGCGCAGCGCCAACCCCGGAACCACGGCGAAGCCCAGCAGGAACGCCACAAACAGCATCTGCGGAACAACGATCCAGAACGGCGCCTCGGTGATGCGGCGGTGCTCGTCCTTCAACTGGCCGAGGAAAATGGTGTGAATCAAGCGGAACAGATACAGGAACGCGATCGGCCCCGACAGGAAGATGATCAGGATCGGCAGCTTGTATTCGGCCGTCATGATGGCGTTGTAGAAAATCCACCGTCCGCCAAACCCCGACAGGGGCGGCACGCCCGACATGGCGATGATGCCGATCAACACCGCCACGAACGACAGCGGCATCAACGTGATCAGCCCGCCCATGCGGTACATCAGCTTGGTTCCGGTGCGCTTGGCGACCCCGCCCACCGACAGGAACAACATCGATTTATAGACATAGTGGTTGATGACGAACATCAGCGCCATCAGCCAGCCCAGGTGGTTCATCATCGCCAGGCCGAACAGCGCGTAGCCCATCTGCCCGATGGACGAATAGGCCAGCAGACGCTTGGCGTCTTCCTGGAACACCGCCATCAGGTTGCCCAGCAGCGCCGAAATCGCGCCGATCCACATCAGCACATGGGTCAGCTCGACGCCGTACATCTGCGTCTTGCCCATGGTCATGAGCAAGGTGAACAGGCCGAACAGGCCAGCCTTCAGCAGGATCCCCGACACCATCGGCGAAACGTCGGTCTCGGCCTCGGCGTGCGCGCCGGGCAGCCAGATGTGCAGACCGATGGCGGCGGTCTTGGTCATGAAGCCCACGGCCAGCAGCACGAAGACCCAGGGCGCCGCCTCCGCCGCGACGTCGGAGAGACCCTGGATGGCGAATTCGCTCACGCCGCCGGACGCCAACGCGAACCCGGCCATCAGCGCGAACGCGCCACCCAGCGAAAAGACGATATAGGACAGCGCGTGCGGCTCGGACTCCTTGCCCCGCAGGATCAGGAAATAAGACCCGACGGTGAGCACCTCCCACGCGGCGAAGAACTGGAACGTTGTATCCGCGACGATCAACATCGCCAGCCCCGCGTACATCAGCATGGCCGACGGATAGAAGCCCAATCGCCGACCCCGTTCGTGGTAGCCCGCCACAAAGATCGCCGCGCCGCCCAACAGGATGATGGACGCGAAGATCAGTTGCAGCGGATCGTATCCGGGGTAACTCACGTAAAAGAACGCCGACATGCCGGCGATGGCCACGGTGTTCTTGACCCACGCGGGCAGACCGTCCAACACCACGAAGCCCAGCGCGAACAGCAGCGCCATGGAATGCAGCAGATTGGCGTGCCCGGACAGCTCGCCCCACACATAACCCAGACCCCAGCCGCCCAACGCCGCCGTCAGAACCACGGCCACCTTGCGCACCTCGAATTGCACGGACTCCAGGTCCGCGCCCCGCTTCAGCGCATAGCCGAACCAGCGCATCAGGTACGTCGCCTCCAACAGCGCGCCCAACAGGATCAGCGCCACCAGAACGACGCGGTCCTGAGCCATCAGGGCATGGATCAGCTCCCACTTGGCGTAGAAACCGGGGAACGGCGGCAGACCCACCAGCAACGCCACGAAGGTGGCGAAGGCGAACAGCAGGATCGGGTTCTTGCGCAGCACCGCCCATGCGGACAACTTGCGTTCCGCGACCAGACCCGACAGCCAGAACATCCCCGCCTTGGCCACCGCATGCGCCACCAGGATGCCGCCGGCGATGAACAGATAGTGCTCGCCCACCACATCCTTGAGGCCCACCACGCCCAGCACCAGACCGATCTGCGCGATGGACGAATAGCCGAGCAGGCGGCGGTCATGGGTCTGCGACAACCCCAGCACGTTGGCCGCGACGAAGGAAAACAGCCCGATTCCCGCCACCACCGGCGGCCATGTCGGACCGCCCATGACCAGAACCTTGTCCACCGCGAACAGGGCCGCCGTGCCCGCCGCCGCCGAAAACAACGCGGAAAACGCCGGGTGGGCCGCTTGATAAATGTCCAGCGCCCAGCCGTTGGCGGGCACGGGCTTGGCCTCGGCCACAACGGCCATCAGCAACAGAAAGAACGCCAATCCGCCCGTGCCGATTCCGGCCGCGTTCGCCGCCGTGAGCGTATCGATGTTGAGCGTCCCGCCCGCGTGATACAGGAAAATCACGCCGAGCAGCATCAGGATGGAGACGACCTGCGAAACGATCAGGTACTTGAAGCCCGCGCCCAAGGCGCGGTTGTCGTCGGACAGCAGCACCAGCCCGCCCACCGACACCACCGACAGCTCGACGAAAACGAACAGATTGAAGATGTCGCGGGTCAGGATGATGCCGCAAAACGCCATCACCGCGATCAGCAACACCGCCATGGCGCGCCGCCCCTGGGTGATCAGCGACGTTTTGAGATACAGCGCCGACAACAGCCCGCTCAGGCATACCGTCAAGCTCAACGCCGCCTCGGCCATCCCCAAGCGTAGATTGATGGCGAACGGCGGTGAAACCCCGGCGGTGAACACGTCGACCATCTGTTGCCCGTCGAAGGCGAAGGCCAAAACCCAGCTGAGCGCGATCGCGCTCATCAGCGCCAACGCGGCCAAGGTTACAAGATGGGCGCGCCCGCGCCAGGCTTCCGGCAACAGCCCCAAAAGGAAGGCCGCCCCCAGACCCGTGGAGAGGATGTGGATCGCGCTTACCATTTCAAATCCCGGAACCGTGAAATGTCGAGACTGCCCCGGCAGTCGTAGAGACGATAGGCGTACGCCAGCATCAGCGCCGTGACGCCCAGCCCGATGACGATGGCCGTCAGCACCAGCGCCTGGGGCACCGGATCGATGATGCGATTGGCCGCCTCGGCGACTGGCACGGCGGCGTCAAGGATCGGCGCGGTGCGCCCCATCATGTAGCCGACCGACACCAGCACGATGTTGACGCCCGTGTTGGCCACGGTGAACGCCACGATCATGCGCAGGATGTTGCGGTTGGTGAGCGCCCCGTAGATCCCGATGGCGATCAGGACGAACCCGGTCAGCATGGCGATGTGGACCATCCTACTCGTCCTCCGTTTCCGACAGGCTGACCATCATGGAACTGAACTCCGCCCCGACCTTCAGCCCGATCAAGGCGTAGATCACGGGGATGGCCCCGGCGGAGAACAGGGCGCCGAACTCGCCCAATGGCAGGATCCGGTTGTCCAGGAAGCCGCCAGCCAGCGCGGCGCCCAACACGCCGATGACCACGTAAAACAGCCCGGCCGAGGATTCGATGCGCGAAATCAGGCGATGGCTGGAGCGGCGCAGCGGATCGGTGAGCAGCATCAGCAAGATCGCCGACGCCAGGATCGCGCCGCCCTGGAACCCGCCGCCCGGCGTCAAATGGCCGTTGATGAACACGTACGCCCCGAACAGCAGGATCAGCGGGACCAAAAGCTTGGTGCCAATCTCCAGAAGCTCCCCGGGCGGCGGCAGGTCGCTCAGCCTGGGCGCGTTGTCCCCGGCGCGCGTGCGCGACAGCACTAGCCCCACGATGGCGGCGGTGAGAAACAGCACGGTCACCTCGCCCAAGGTGTCAAGCCCCCGGTAGGTGACGATGATGGCGGTGACGATGTTCTGCGCGCCGATTTCATCGGCGGTCCGGGTCGCGTAATAGGCCGCCGTCTCGTTGAGCGCCGCGTCGGGCGCGTAGCCCAGCAGCAGGGCCGCGAAGATCAGCCCCAGACCCAGAATCAACGCCAGCGCGATGGCCTTCTTAACCATGGCCGCCCCTCCCCACCCGCCGGAGCACGAAGAAGAACAGGAACGTCGTCAGGCCGCTGCCGATGGCGGCTTCGGTCATCGCCACATCGGGCGCGGCCAGCACCAGGAACAGGACGGAGGCAAATAGGCTCACCGCGCCCGCCGCCAGCATGGCGATGGGCAGACTGCGCGCCGGGTGGATCGCCATCACGGCCGTCACGATCATCGCGGCGGACAGCAGCAGAACCATGGCCAGCATGAAGGTGGTCATGACTCGTCTCTCCCGCGCTTTTGATCCTCGGCCAAATGGTCGACACGCGTTTCCGGCGCTTGAGCCACGCCGATGCGGTGCGCCGAACGCGCCAGCACCTGCGACGACAAGGGGTTGGTGAACAGCAGAAAAATGCCGATCAGCACCAGCTTGAACGACCACTCCGGTTGCAGGCATCCCGCCCCGGCCAATGACAACACCGTGCCCAGCGTCGTGGCCTTTGTGCCCACCTGAATGCGGTTGAAGGTGTCGGGCATGCGATACAAGCCCAGCCCGCCCAGAAACAGAAACGCCCCACCGGCCACCAGCAAAATCGCGCCTGCAAGATCCAGCGTCATGCCCCTACGCCCCCTTACCCAGGTAGCGCGCGACGACGATCACGCCCAAAAATGACAGCAACGCGTAGACCAGCGCCACGTCCAGGTAGACCGCGCGCCCTTCGAACAGAGCCGTCAGAACGATGCCGGTGATGGCGATGATGGTCAGCACGTCGAACGCGATCACGCGGTCCGCCGCCACCGGCCCGCGCACGAACCGGTCCAGCGCCAAAACGAACGCCGCGCCGGCCAATGCGGCGGCCACGAGGATCAGGGTCTCAACCATACATGACCTCCAGGAAGCGTTCGAAACCGCGCACGATCTTTGCCGTGGCTTCGTCCACGTCGTCCGTCTCCATGACCACCCAATGGACGTACAGCCATTGGCCGTCCATCTCGACGCTGAGCGTGCCCGGCGTGAGCGTGATCGAATTGGCCAGCAGCAGGCGGCCCATGGGGGTCTTCAAGTTGGTCCGGACCTTGACCAGCCCAGGCTTGATGGGCAGGGCGGGATGCAGCACCACGGCGGACAGCTTGAGGTTCGCGACCACCAGTTCCTTGAAGAAATAGGCGAAGTACAAAACCGTCGCCCACACGGCGGCGGGCGTGAAGCGGAAGTCGGAGAAGAACGACAAGGTGTCCTTGAACGCCACGCTGATCAACAGCGCCACCACGGCACCGAGCGCCAGGACGTCCGGGGCAACGGTTCCGTTGAGCAGAACCCAAAAGATCATGAGCGCGGCGAACACCCCCACGATTTGCCGGTGTCTTTCCAGAATGTCAGAAATCATCGCGTTCTTCTTTCGGCCGTCCACCGACGGCACCGCGCGAAACAGGGGGGAGCGCCTCGAATCGATATATTAGTCAAATACGATAAGCCCTATTGATGTGAACGGCTATAAGTTATTTGTGCGATGTCCTGTGTGTGTGGCGCTTTGGCCCCATCTTCATGGGACGACACCACACACCCCGGCTTGTCGAAAGCGGGTCAGAACGTTCGGTGAAATGATAGCCTGGCTATTAGACACTTTCATGAATGCGCAATGGCATGCATGCGCAATGCCCGAACCAAATGCGGGGAGCGTCAATCGTCCTGCGTCTGATGAGGATCAGGGCTGCCCAAACGCGATATACGCCACGATGCCCACGAGCCCCCCCACAATGGCGCCGTTGATCAGCCCGCTCCCGAAGCGATTTCCAAACGCCCTCGCCCCGACCGCGCCAAGATGGCAATAGTTCGCCGGCTTGCGAAAGCCCCACAGGAAGCCACTCAGAAACGCGGCGGCCGCCAAAATCACAACGAGGTTCATGTCCATTCCAATCCAAGAATCATGGGAAGACGTTGGGCGCAATAAGACGCCAATCCGCACACACAAAAACCAAAACGCCGTTTTCGCGTCACATCTACCACACAATACAAAAAGCCGCCAATCCGAAGAATTGGCGGCGTTTATTTGGTTGCGGGGACCCGATAAAGTTAAATGGTCGCCTTGATGGATACCAGATATCGAAGATAACTGAGATCCGTTAACAAAATAACCACGTCGTCCACGATTCTGTCAACTTTCGAGGTTGAAGCGGAATGGCAAGGACGAGTTGGGGCAAGGCTAAACATCAAGTTTACGCGCTCAAATCTGAAATCATCGCTCTGCTAGGGCAGGGCGAAAGTCTGGCGAGCGCACATGCAAAACTGGTCGATAAAGGCCAGTTGAAAATCGGCTTGAGCACATTCCAGCGCCACGCGGCCGAAATCCGTGACGCTGTCCTTTCGACATTTCCGCATCTCACCGTAGTTCCTCCCCAGCCTCCCTCAGAGGCTCCCAAAAGCGTGTCCTCCCCCGAAACCGTACGGACACCTTCTCCCATCCCCACGCCAGACAAAAAAGCGCGCCCAGCTTTCGGTCACAAGAGCTTTGTGACCCCCGAAGAGCTGGATGCCCTTGTGTATGGGGAACCAAAGACAGAGGGGGAAGGCGAGTGAACATGTCAAACATCGCCGTCGCGCCCTGGCATCGCAAGGCATTGATAAATGCCATTCAGTCTCAGCCTGTCGTTCTTCTAACGGGACCGGCGCAATGCGTTCGGCCTGAAAAGACCGACGCTCTCCTTCTCGTTAGCACAGTGCAAGCGATCAAGGTGCTTTCGACCATTCTCCAAATTCACAATTCAAAGGAAATCAAGGCATGAAACACCTGCACATGATCCTGCAAGGCAAGGGCGGCGTCGGCAAGAGCTTCGTCGCCTCACTGCTGGCGCAACATTTCCAAGCCAAGGGATCGAAACCGATCTGCATCGACACCGACCCGGTCAATAAGACGTTCGCCGGCTACAAGGCATTCGACGCGGCGCGGATCGAGTTGATGAACGGTGACGACTTGGATCCCCGTGCGTTCGACGAGCTGATCGAAACGGTCATGGCTGCTGAAGATTGCGCAACTTTCGTGGTCGATAACGGGGCTTCAAGCTTCGTGCCCCTCTGCTCCTGGCTCATTGAGAACGAGGTGATCGGGTTTCTCAAGGACGCGGGTGTCAACCTTGTTGTCCATTCCGTCATCACTGGCGGCCAGGCCTACGCCGATACGATGGCCGGCTTGGGCAATCTGCTCAAGCACTTCGACGTTCCTCTTGTCGTCTGGCTGAACGAATTCTATGGCAAGACCGAACACAACGGCACGCCGTTCGAGAAAACCGCGCTCTTTAAAGGGAACACCGATCGCATTCACGCAGTCATCCGTCTGCCCCAGCGCCGGAAGGAAACATTCGGTCACGACCTCGACCTGATCCTGCGCGACAAAAAAACGTTCGCCGAAGCCCGTCTTGACCCTGGTCTTTCGATCATGACCCGTCAGCGTCTGGTCATGATCTGGCGCGATCTCGATCAGCTGATCAGCAACGCGAACCTGTGAGGCTGATCGATGGAGGGGGAATTCACCGACGACCTGGCAACACCCGACGGCGTGTCGATCACGTCGCTGGATGAGCTGCGCGCCTATCTGCATGCGCAAACGGGTCTGCCGGTCGGTGGAGACGATCCGATCCTCCTCGTTCATGTCCTCAATCAACTGCACCTATCCGAAGTCGAACGGGTGCACAAACGCCACAACCTGGCGCTCACGGAAGCGCTCAGCGTGGCGGTGAGAGGACTTACGGCCGACGCCATTTCCAAAAACCTTCAAGAGCAAATACGGCTTGCCGATCGGACCCACCAAGAATTCGAGAGGCAATACCGCCGTGCTCGCATTCTCTCTGTCGTGAACCTGATCTGCTTCGCCGCTTGCACCCTCGTTTTCGCTTACCTCGTCATCTAGGAGAACTAACATGCCGAAGTGCAAACACGACCACGCCCACCCGACATACGATTGGACTCATCACCGGAATCAACGACAGATCTATTACGCCGCCCTGGCTATCTTTGCGCTGTCGATCTTTGCCCCGGACGTCATGGCGGCCGACGACTGGGTCCAACCCGGCATCGGGTTCATTGACGTCCTCAAGGGCGGGCTCGTTCAGGCCGGTGCGGCGTTGATAGGCGTCGGCATCATCATCTTCGGCACCTGGGGTGGTTTGTCCGGCGACATGAACTGGCGGCGGATTGGATACTCGGTCCTCGGTGGCGTCTTCGTCATGGCCGGCCCGAAGATGCTGGCGGCTCTGTTGGAGTCCCTTCAATCATGAAAGCCGAGAGCGCCATTTTCACCGGCATCCAGAAGCCCCTGTCCATTTACGGCTTGTCGCCGTATTTGGCTATCCTTGTCTTCATGGTGGGTGGTGTGAGCTTTGGCGTTCTCGTCGTCATTGGCTACATCGAAATCGCCCTTGTCGTGGCCGTGGCCCTGATCGTTTCGGGCTGGGTCAGCTTTTATCGAAAAAGCCAAGCGGATCACCACTACGCTAGTTTCCTCTTCCTAACGCCCGCGTTCTGGCGTCAGCGCAAACACAAAACGCTGATCGCCGGCCAACCTTCTTTGACGACAGAGAAGGAGAAGGCGTGATGTGGCCGGAAGTCATTTTCACGGGCGTTAGCGCGATCGCGGCGGGGGCGTTGGCCGTCCCTGCCGCCCGCAACGCCATGCTCGGCAACGTCGAACTCGACTGGATCGCCGGCGAACTCGAACTGGATTACATCGATCAATCGGACCGACAAACCGTGCACGTCAAGAACGGGCCACGGTTTCGTGTGTTCCGACTTCGCGGCGTGTCCTACGACGCCAAGGTCGATCAAGAACAAACGCAAATGCACAAGATCCGCACGGCCCTGATCCACGATCTGGGAAGCAAGGGTGTCGACATTTTCTTCTACGGCGTCAAACGCCAGGAGGACATCAGCTTTGAAGCCGAATGGCCGTCGCCGGCGCTCACGGAAATCGCCGAAGCCGAACGCAAGATCTTCAAGACGAGCTTCTACGTCGAATGGTTTCTGCTGCTGTCCGCACCGACGGCCGAAAAGATGGTCGAGGGCTGCCGTAAGGTCACGGCCATGCTGTCCAAATACCGGCCGGTGCTTCTGACGTCTCCTGAAGACCGATCGAAGCCTTGCCCCCTGACGGGCTTTCTCAATTACCTAGTCTGCGGCGAACTCCGTAGAGATCTGCCAGCCGTATCCAACAGCATCTCTGGATCCCTGCCGGCTTCCGACCTGTCGTTCGACAAAACCACGGGCACGGTCCAAAGCCTCGTTCCGAGGCGCAAGCTGCACAAGATCATCGCGATCCGGCAATGGCCGGAAATCGTCAACGGCCGCCTGATCGCCAACATCATGGCGCTGCAAGGAGACGTGGAGGTTTCGCAGATCTGCGAACCAATGGACCGCGAGAAAGCCCTGATCCTCTATGGACGGCGCGCCAAGGAACAAAAGACACCGATCATTGGTAACGACAAAACGGCTGCCGAATGTATTGCCATCCTAAAGCTGATTAAGGAAGGCAATACCACCGTTTTCAATACGCAGTTTCAGATCATCGTCCGCGCCTCGACCGAAGACGAGCTCGAAAACCTCGTCGCACAGGTCTGCGCTGTTCTCGGCAACCAACGCGTCGATTACAGCATCGAAACCGAGGGCGCACCGATCTGCTGGCTGAACCGGATCCCGAAAGCAAAACGGTCGAGGATCCCGGGCTTGACCAGTCAGCTTCGCCAACTCGATTTGCGCGAGCAAAACATCTCGGCGCTGTGGGCGTTCCACCATTCGGCCGTGGGCCTGAAGGAAGGCCCTTATGGCGATCTTCCGCTACGGTATCTGCTCACGCCCTCCGGACAGGCCTACGCCTTCCAGTTCCACGTCAAGGCGCAACGCCAGTCGATCGGAAACGCCATGTTGTTCGCACCGTCCGGCGGCGGCAAATCGACGTTGGTCATGCACCTGTTGGGGGGCATGGCGAAGTTCCCGAACGTGCGCAGTTACATCTTCGATTCCAAGGAAGGCGCTCGGTTCATGGTGGAAGCCATGGGCGGCATCTATCAGGGATACAACGACCTTCAGCTCAATCCGCTCGACGTCGGCGAAGACACGCCGAAAAACCGTCACCGGATCTACATGATTCTCAAGTCCATGTGCTCCGGCGTCGATCCGAAGGAATTCGACGACGAAGCGCTCAATCATGCCGTCGAACTGGCGTTTACGCTGGAACCGCCGCAACGGACGCTGAACAACATCTACGAGTACGCCTTCGCCAAACGCACGGCGATGCGCCGCGCCTTCGCGCGCTTCGTCATTGACGGCAAAGGGAAGGTTGGACTGGACGCGCATGTATTCAACGCCCCGCACGATAGCCTGGGCAGTTTTCTCACGGCCGCTCACATGGTCGGCATCAACATGAACGAGGCGCTGGACGATCCCGTGATCGGCCCGCCGGTTGTCGCCCATATCGCGGAAGCCATCCACGGCGCGGCCAAGTCCACTCAACTGCGCGGCTTCAACATCTTTATCGATGAAGCGGCGAAGCTGCTGCAAAACGACGGCTTCAAGTCGCTGGCGATGGAAATGTACCGCGAATACCGCAAGCTGGACGGCACGGTCTGCATGGCCTTCCAGGATCCGGCCGCGTTGCTCCGCTCCGGTGCCGCTGACGCCTTCCTGGAAAACACGGCGACACTGATGTTTCTGCCGAACAGCCGGGCATCGCATGAAAGCCTGGCGCGCTTCAACCTCAACAGCGAGCAAATGAACTTCGTCATGCAAGGCGAAGGGCATGAACACAACGAGGGGCAACGCCAAGTCCTCATCATCAAACAAGACGCCGCTTCCGGCTTCGATGAATCGGCCATCGTCAACGTTGACCTGACGCCGCTCGGCGATTGCATGAGGTTTTATCGCGCTGGCGAGGAAGCCAACGCGGATCTCGCCAAGCTCAAGGAAACGTGGGGGGACCAATGGCGGCTGCATCTTTGAGCCTTCGCAATCACGGGAGTGTCACGCCATGAGGTGGATGATGCCGCGTCACGGTCACGCCCCCTGCCAGGTCTGCCAGGGTGAGGGCATGGTCTACCGCCCCGAACGGGACGTCGAACACTTCATCGAAATCGAAACGCTTTCCGAGAACGGAGACGTGATCACCGATGAACGCTTGGTAGTTACGAAAACGGGCGGCATCGATGCATGCCCGGTTTGCGCGGCGCAGGCCGAACTCGAATTCCAGTCTGGACCTCGCCGGCCAAGCCAGCCCACGGAACCTCTGAAGCTGAAGGTAATCAAATGACGCCGGCACGCGCCATCGCGGAACTGATCGCCCGAGGGGACATCGCCCAGCTCGGCGGCGGGCATGTGCTGGTCACGGAACTGTCGCCCGAGATGTTGGAGTACCTGTCCACCTTCCAGGCCGAATTCGAGGACTGCGAGGACGACGGCCTGGATGAGCCGGACGACATCGATGAAGCAAGTGAACAAGGAATTAGACGATATGGATGAGGTCAGACTGATCGCCCTGGCGATCTTCAGCTGCGGCATCTTCGGAAGCGTGGGCATAGTTCTCTTCGCGGCCGCGAATAACGTGCGCCTGGTTCCGTGCTTCACACTGGCATTCCTGGTTTTCAGCGCAACGGTCGGCCTCGCCATCGCCGCGAAGATGACGGGGATGATCTGATGCGCCTTTTTCGCACCATCCTCCTGTCGTCGGCAATCGCCCTTGCATCCACGGGCACGGCCTGGGCCGCCATGGCGGTGATCGACACGGCCGCCATCGCCAAGCTGACGGATCAGCTCAACAAGGCCGTCGAGCAGATCAAACAGCTGACGGACGTTAACAAAAAGCTCCAAGATCAAATCGACGCCGTCGGCAAGGCCGGGCAGATCGTGTTACCGAACTTCAACTCCACAAGGATCGCCTCCCAGATCAAGCAAGACCTGGAATGTCTGAAGCCCGATCTAAGCAAGCTGATGCCGTTGATCGAATTCGAGGACGTCAACTGGAACTCCGTGTGCCAGGCGGGAACCGCGTACCGTCAGACGCTTTGGCTGGATCCGGACAAACCGATAAAGGCAGGCAACTTCGACGACCTGAATAAACAGGCTAAAGCCGTAAAGAACCGTCGTGAGCGAGTTTTATCTCAGGCTACGGAAAGCGGTCTGGCGCTGGCCGACATCGCCGCCAAGGATGTGGAGAAGACCCTGCACGCCGCTGATGAGCTGGAGAGCCAGGTCAAGGCGGCAAAGGACGAACGGGCGCACATCGCCACGATCGCACAAGGCCAGGTTCTTCTCGCCAGGTCCATGGCGCAACAGAACCAGATCCTCGCCCAA
>JADGBG010000052.1 GCA_015231605.1 Alphaproteobacteria bacterium
CTGGGCGTCGCAAGAACTTGTTAATCATCGTGACTGTAAGGTAGCGTGTCGCGGTATTGCGGCGCTGGCCCGTGCGCGGGCGGCGGGCTTAGAGAAAGAATTTGGAGACGGCATGGCCGACGACGACTTGGACGACGACGATAAAGACGACGCCGGCGGCGGAGCGGAAGACGGCGAGGAAGGCGGTGGCGCGCCGAAATCCGGGCGCAAACGCCTTTTGATCGTCATTGCCGCCGTGCTGGTTTTGGTGCTGGGCGGGTTGGCCGCGGCGTACTTCACGGGGTTGTTGCAGCCGGTCCTGGACATGCTGGGCGGCGGGCAGGATCAGGCCGCGGCGGTGGAAGGCGAAGGCGGTGGCCCGGTCGTTTCCGGCGAGGCCACGTTCTACGACCTCCAGGAAATGTTGGTGAACATCAACACCGGAGGACGCAAGTCGGTCTATTTGAAGATGAAGGTGAGCCTGGAGTTGGCGAACGTGAACGACATCCCCAAGATAGAGGCGATGATGCCGAGGATCGTCGACAACTTCCAAATTTATCTGCGCGAACTGCGCGTGGAGGATTTGAAAGGGTCTGCCGGCATGTATCGGTTGCGGGAAGAATTGTTGAAACGCGTCAGCGTGGCGGTGGCTCCGGCCAAGGTCAACGACGTGTTGTTCAAGGAAATGCTGGTCCAATAGCGGACGCGGCGAACGGAAGCGGGAACGAGGCACATGACGGCGCCCGGTGACGATGATGTCGATCAAGACGCCATGGCGGCAGCCTGGGAGGCGGCCATGGGCGATGACAGTGGCGGCGGCGGCGGCGGTGGCGGCGACGACGGCGACGATCTAGCCGCGGAATGGGCCGCCATGCTGGATTCCGGCGGCGGCGGGGAATCGGGCGGCATGACGTCGCGCGAATCCACCCGCGTGCTGAACCAGGATGAAATCGATTCACTGTTGGGTTTCGACGACGACCTCGACGAGGGGGCGCAAAAGTCGGGCATCCAGGCCATCCTGAACTCGGCCCTGGTGTCCTACGAACGCCTGCCGATGCTGGAAGTCGTGTTCGACCGCTTGGTGCGTCTGATGTCGACCTCGTTGCGTAACTTCACCTCCGACAACGTCGAAGTCTCGCTGGACAACATCACGTCGATCCGTTTCGGCGACTACCTGAACTCCATCCCGCTGCCGGCCATGCTCAGCGTGTTCAAGGCCGAGGAATGGGACAACTTCGGCCTGCTGACGGTTGATTCGTCGCTGATTTATTCCATCGTGGACGTTCTGCTGGGCGGACGGCGTGGCACGGCGGCGATGCGCATCGAAGGCCGTCCCTACACCACCATCGAACGTTCGCTGGTCGAACGCATGGTGCACGTGGTGTTGTCGGACCTTTCGGGCGCGTTCGAACCGTTGTCGCCGGTGACGTTCCGTTTCGACCGTTTGGAAACGAACCCGCGTTTCGCCACCATTTCCCGTCCGTCCAACGCCGCCATCGTGGCGCGCCTGCGCATCGACATGGAAGACCGCGGCGGGCAGATGGAACTGTTGCTGCCCTACGCGACCTTGGAACCGGTCCGTGAACTGCTGTTGCAGATGTTCATGGGCGAAAAGTTCGGTCGCGACTCCATTTGGGAAACCCACTTGGCCGAGGAGCTGTGGATGACCGAGGTGGAGCTCGAAGCGGTTCTGGACACCCAGACCATGCGGCTTGGCAGCGTGTTCAGCCTGGATGTCGGCTCGCACATGGATTTGGGCGCGACCCCGCAATCCCAGGTGACGCTGTATTGCGGCGACGTGCCGATGTACGTCGGCCGCATGGGCCGCAAGGGCGATCAAATCGCCATCCGCATCGATGGCCGCTTTGAAAAGAAGGTGATCGATTGATGAACGACGCCTCACGAACGACGGAGGGGTAAGGTGCAGATTTCACTCGTGCTCGATATCGTGATCGCGGTGCTTTTGGTGCTGACCATCGCCTATGCGGTGCGTCTCAACCAGCGCCTGTCGCAACTGCGGGGCGACAAGAAGGAGCTTCAGGACCTCGCCCAGACCTTCGCGGAGGCGACGGTCCGCGCCGACGAGAACATCAAGCAGCTGAAGCTTTCCGCCGAGGCCCTGCAGATGGAGGTCAAACGCGCCGAGGTGTTGCGCGACGACCTCGCCTATCTGGTGGATCGGGGTGGTCGCACCGCCGACGAAATCGTGGCGTCCGTCACGTCCGGCGAAAAGGCCGAACAGGGCGATCACAAGCACCTGCACCTCAAAAGCGTCACCCCGCCGGCCCCGGCGGCCAAGCCCAAACGCAACATCAGCCCCTCGGAAGCCGCCGAGGCGCGCCTGATCGAGGAGGCCATCCGCGCCGCCACGCCTGGCGATGGCAAGGCCAACGACAACGGCCGGGCGAGCTTGTTGGGCGCGCTGAACGCCGCGCGCGCGGACGCCGGCCCCAAGGCCCGTAAAGAATCGGACGATGGCGGCGCGATGGATTTTTCCCTGCCGTTTCATCTGGACCGGGACGAGGACGCGGGATCCCTGGAGGATACCGCCGCCGCGCGCGAATTGATGAAGGCGTTGAGCGCGGTGAAGTGATGGGGGTCCGTAACCGGCGAAGCATGAGATCATGACCTTGAACGAGATGACAGCGCAGGCAAGGACGGCGAGCCCCGCTCAGGCGGGTGGGGCGGCGGCGTTCGACGACGGCCGGGCCGTCCGGCCGAGCGCGCTGCGCCGTCTCGTGGTCAAGATCCGCCTGCTGCCGATGGTCATTTTTTTCTGCACCCTGACGCTGACGGTGCGCGTCGGCGATATTTGGCAGGGGGTGGACGGGGTTCTCAACGGTGAGCTGGTGGTTTCCGGCGCCGAGGCGCAGACCCAGGACGACAGTGCTCCGCCGCCGGCCGATCTGCCCGCCGCCGCGCCGCCCGCCGACGGCGAAGCGTTGCCCATGCTGGCGGAGGAAGACGAGGCCACCGTGGCGGCGCGCATGCTGGCCGACGACCCGACCCTGCTGACGCAATCGGAAATCGATCTGTTGCAGAAACTGGCCGAACGCCGGGTGGAAATCGACGCCCGCGCCAAGGAATTGGAAACGCGCGAGGCCATGTTGGCGGCCGCAGAAAGCCGGATCGATCGAAAGATCAGCGAATTCAAGGCGTTGCAGACCACCATCGAGGGCCTTGTCAAGACCTACGACGAACAGCAGAACACCAAGCTCATGAGTCTGGTCAAAATCTACCAGAACATGAAACCGAAGGATGCCGCGCGGATCTTCGAAGAGCTTGAGATGGACGTCCTGCTCAAGGTCGCCGAACGCATGAAGGAACGCAATCTGGCCCCGATCATGGCCAAGATGAATCCGCAAAAGGCCCGCGACATGACGGTGGAGCTGGACCAGTTGCGCAAACTGCCCGAACCGCTGGTGGAGGAGCAGTGAACCGCCCCGCGCCGGAAATGGGTTGCGATCCGTTTGCGGTTGCGATACCTAGTGCGGTGCAATCCTCGCTCTTCCCGATCACCTCAAAGCGTCGCCCGCGCTGGATGGAAAGGGATCGAAAGGCTTGATTCGCATGCCCGTTTGCGGGCAATATCGTAAACCTTGTGGTAACGGATTGGCCGTTATCATGGACGCGGAATTCGAACGAGAGCGTCGGCCGGACGGCCAATAGGCGACTGGGGAACATGGAGTACTCTGATGGCAGTCAATAAGAGCATGAACGTGTTGATCGTGGATGATTACAAAACCATGCTCAGGATCATTCGCAACCTGCTGCGCCAGCTCGGGTTCGAAAACGTCGACGAGGCCACGGACGGAACGCAGGCTTTGGAAAAGCTGCGCGACGCCGGCGGCAATTTCGGCTTGGTCATCTCCGACTGGAACATGGAGCCCATGACCGGCATCGAACTTCTGCGCCATGTGCGGGCGGACGAGAAACTTCGTCACATTCCCTTCATCATGGTCACCGCGGAATCCAAGTCGGAAAACGTGATCGCCGCGAAGGAAGCCGGTGTTTCCAACTACATCGTCAAACCGTTCAACGCCGATACGCTCAAGTCGAAAATGGTCAGCGTCCTCGGAGATTTCTGAGGACGGGGAGGGAGCGCCCCGATGGCCGGGTTCGCGATGCGAGCAACCGCGGCCCGAAGGGGCGGATCGAACGGCCCTTCCGGCGTTTGGGGCGGGGTGTGTCCCGTCCGCGCCGACAGTGACGCGGCCATTGCCGACGGATTTCTCGAATTCCAACCGCTTGCCGTCAGCCCGCGCGTCTTGGGCCCGGGGTGGCGATGGATTCCGACGTGGTCCCGTGGGCCACAGCCCGGCGAAAGGCCAATGGCCGGGGTGAGCGCGGTGAGGATATGGCAGGGTAACGATTAGAGGCGATGGCGGCGGAGAGCGACGAACTCGAACAGGGCGGGAGCGATGGTGGCAACACCATAGCACTGTTTCTCGGCCTGTATCTGGTCGTTCTGGCGTTCTTCATCCTGCTCGTGACCATTTCCACCGTCGAGGAAACCAAGTCCCAACAGGTGAAGGAGAGCCTGTCCAGCACCTTCACCTCGTTCATGCCGCCCAGCGCCACGCTACAGGCGTTCCGCTCCAAGGACGGCGACGTGGTGGCGGGGCAGGAATTCCAGCAACAGGTCACCGGCATTTTCGCGACGGCGCTCGGCATCGAAAAGGTCAAGACCATCCAGCCCGGCCGCCAGATGATGCTGACCCTGAACGCCAACGAGCTGTTTTTCACCGACGAGGCGAACATCCGTCCCGCCATGCACCCCCTGTTGGACCGCACCGTGGCGGCGATGTCGAACCGGCCGTCCGGCTTGCGGTACGATCTGGAATTCATCATCGGCGTACCCACGCAGGAAGACGGCAAGACCATGCCCACGGACGACACTCTGGCGTTGCGCCGGGCCGGCGCGTTTGCCCGCGAACTGAACGAACGCGGCATCCCGCCAGACGCCATCAGCGTCGGTCTGCGCCCGGCTCACGACGGGGAGATCGTCATTTATTTCTATACCCGCGACGCGGAGTTCGCGAAATTGAAGCTGGTTAGGGGGGAAGAGGAACAGCTCGCCAAATGACGGGCTGCGGAAACGGCGATGCGTGAAGATGCGGATCTCACCAAGCAAAAGGAAGGGCCGAAAGCGGCCTGGATGGTCACGTTCGCGGACCTGGTGTCCCTGATGCTGACCTTTTTCGTGCTGCTGTTTTCCATGTCTTCGGTCAAGATGGACGACTGGGAGGCCATCACCGACACGCTGACCCAGAGCCTCAACCCCTCCAAGGTCACCACCGTCGCGGCGGCGACTGCGGAATTCAATATCGGCACCATCTTCCGCCGCCAGGCGACGGATCTCGACTATCTGGCCGGCGTGCTGGAAAGCGGCGTGGCCGAGGACGAGTTGTTGAAGAACGCCAAGATCATGCAACAGGACGATCGCCTGATCATCGCCCTTCCCGGCGATCTTTTGTTTCCGCCGGGCAAGGCGGGGATGCCGGACGAGGCGCGTTCGGCCCTGTTCACGTTGGGCAGCCTTCTGCGCAATGTCGGCAATCAAATCGGCGTCAACGGCCATACCGACCCGACGCCCCCCGGCGAGGGCAGCGGCTATGCGTCCAACTGGGAACTGTCCGTGGCGCGCGCGGCGGCGGTGGCCAACACCCTGCGCCAGTCCGGATATACCGACGACATCGTCGCCTACGGCTTCGCCGACAGTCACTACAACCTCCTGCCTGAAATGACCCAGGCGGAACGCGACCGGCTTGGGCGGCGCGTGGATATCGTGGTCTTCCCCACGGTGGGGGGCGGCGCATGAGGTGGTCCCGGACGCTCGCGTTCCTGGCGTTCCTGGCGGTCGCGGCGGGTGGCGACGCATGGGCGGATCCGGTGTCGGTGTCGGTTTCGCGCGGCGACGGGTACGGCCGCATGACCTTCGGCTGGCCTTCGCCGGTGGGACACATCGCCAAGCGCGAGGGAGACCGGTTGGTCGTGACCTTCTCTCGCCCGATCGAGGCCGATTTGCGTCCCGTGTTGCGGGGGTTGTCCGATCTGGTCGCGTCCACCGAGGCCGCGCCCGACCAAGCCACGGTGGTGCTGCGCGTGAAAGGCGATTTTTCGGTGCGCAGCTACGACACCCGTTCGTCGGTGGTGGTGGACATCGTCGGCGCGCAAAAAACGCCCGCCGCCCCGCCGCCGAAGACGCAAGCCCCGGCGACCCAACCCAAGCCCGCCGCGAAACCGGCGAAGGCCGCCCAGCCATCGGCGGAGAGTCCCGCCGACGCTCCCCGCGTGGGCGTGCGAACCGGGGTTCACGACACCTTCACCCGCGTGGTGTTCGACTGGCCGGAACGCACGGATTTCGCCCTGGCGCGGGACGGTGGGCGCACGACGCTGAATTTCACCCGCCCCGGACGGGCCGACGTCGCGGCATTGGCCAAGGGGGGCGCGCGCCATATCGGCGGGGCCAAGACCGCCGGATTAGACGGTAACCTTGCGGTGGAACTCGCCATCGACCCGACCTCACGCGTCAACGCTTTCGTCACCGCGTCCAAGGTGGTGGTGGACGTCTACGCCCCCGGCACGCAAAAGGCCGCCCCCGCCAAACCGGCTCCCAAGCCCGAGGCGCAACCCGTGGCGCAAGCCGAGCCCGCGCCGGCCCCGGAGCAGGCGCCGGTCCCTGAGCAGGCGGCGCCGGCCGCGACGGTCCAGGGCGAGGAGCCTCCCCAGCCCCAATCCGCGCCCGTCGATCCCGTGACTCTGGCCAAGTCCGAGGAGCCGACCGCACCGGCCCAGCCCGTGACCGAGCCGCCCCAGGACGCCAAGGCCGTCGCCGAGCCTCAACCCGGTCCACGGCAACTCCAACCCCAGGACGCCGCCACCCAGGATGGGGAGGCGGCGGCGAAAAAACCGTCCGTGGACGAGCCCATGGTCGAAACCCGCGCCCAGGGGCGCAAAATCGACGAAGGATTGGTGGAGCTGAAATTCAGTTGGGACGAACCGGTGGGCGCCGCAGTGTTTCGCCGTGACGGCGTCCTGTGGGTTGTGTTCGACAAGCGCGCAAAGATCGACACCGACGCCCTGATCCGTGACGGTGACGGCCTGATCTCGTCCGTCGAACAGGTGCCGTCGCGGGTAGGCGCGGTGCTGCGCATGGTCACGCCCGAAGGCGTGAACCCCAACGTCAAGCGTTCGGGGTTGGCCTGGGTTCTGGAATTCGCCCAGCAACCGCTGATCCCCACCGCGCCGTTGCAGGCGGAATCGCAGCCCGACTCGCCCTTGGGCGCGCGCCTGTTCGTCGCCGTGCCGCAACCGGGCAACATCATCACCTTCCAGGACCCGGAAGTGGGCGACAACCTGATCGCGGTTCCGGTGATTCCGCTGGGTCACGGCCTGTCCAGAACCTGGACCTATCCCCAGCTGTCGTTGTTGCCGTCCAAGCAGGGCGTGATCATCAAGCCGCTGTCCGACGACGTGCGCGTCCGGCCGTTGCGCGAAGGCGTGGAAATGACCAGCACCGGAACGCTGCACATCTCGCCCGTGAGCGCCGAGCAGAAGGCCAACGTGGATCTGGCCAGCGCCATGGCGTCCGGCGCGGGGATGGATGCCTTCCGCCCCATGACCCGCATCCTGGATTTGGAAAAATGGAAACGCCCCGATCTGGCCTCGTTCAATGACACCAGGCAGGCGCTGCAAAACGTCATCATCGCCGCGCGCGGAAAGGTCGACCTGGAAAAGGCCCAGCGGGAACTGGCGCATTTCTACTTCGCCAACGGCTTCAGCGCCGAAGTCCTGGGCGTGTTGGGCGAGATGGAGCGTTTGCGCCCGGAAATCAAGGAGGAGGCGGAGCACCGTCTGCTGTTTGGCGCGTCCCACTGGCTGATGGGCCGCATGGAGGACGCGCGGGCGTATCTGTTCCACAAGAGCCTTGAGGAAACGGACGAGGGGCGGTTTTGGCGCGCCGCCGTCCTGGCCGGCGAAAACAACATGAGGGAGGCGGCCTACGACCTGCGCAAGCTGGGCGCGGTGACGGCGCCCTATCCCAAGCCGTTGAAGATGCCCATGGCGACCCTGGTCGCCGACGCGGCGGTGGAACTGGGGGATTTCCGCCAGGCCGAACAGTATCTCGAAGTGCTGAACGTCGAAGAGCCGTCCGCCCCGCAGAAAAACCAGATCGATCTGGTGATGGGCAAGCTCCATGTGCTGAAAGGGGAATTCGACGAAGCCGTGACCGCGTTCGAAAGCGTCATGGACGGGGGGCATCGCCCGTCCCGCGCCAAGGCCGCCGTGGCGCGGGCGGAACTGTTGTTGCAGCAAAAGCACTTCACCCAGAAGGATGCCATCGAGGAGTACGAGAAGCTGCGGTTCGTCTGGCGCGGCGACGATTTCGAATTCGAGATGCTGCGCCGCCTGGGCGGACTGTACCTCGACGAGCAACTCTACCGCGAGGGATTGCAGACCTTGCGCCAAGCCGCGACCCATTTCCCGCAGCACAAGGAAAAGGTCCAGATCACCAAGCTGATGAGCGACACCTTCCAGAACCTGTATCTGCAGAACGCGGCGGACGTTCTGCCGCCGGTCACGGCCATCGCGCTCTATGACGAATTCCGCGAGCTGACGCCGCCAGGCGAACTGGGCGACGAAATGCTGCGCCGGCTGGCCGACCGTCTGGTCGGGGTGGACCTGCTGGAACGCGCGGCGGAGCTCCTGGAATCCCAGATCGAATTCCGCCTCAAGGGGGACCTGAAATCCCGCGTGGGCGCGCGGCTGGCGTTGATTTACCTGTTCAACCGCGACCACAAGGCCGTGCTCAAGGCCCTCACCAAGACCGTCACCGCCAAGATGTCCGACGAACTGCTCACCGAGCGCAACCTGCTCAGGGCCCAGGCGCACATCGGACTGGGGGAACCCATGGTGGCGCTGGACGTGCTGTCCGGGGAACCCGGCCTGCAGGCGGAACGCATCCGCGCCGACATCTATTGGGCGGCGGGCGATTGGGCCAACGCGGCCAAGGCCCTGAACAAAATCGTCCATCTGATCGACGCAAAGCCGCGCAAGGCTCTCGACGGTCAGCAGGCCGCCATGGTGCTGTCGCTGTCCATCGCCTACACCCTGGCCGGAAACGAGGTCGGCGCGTCCCGGATGGTGGAAAATTATGGCGCGGCCATGGGCTCGACCCCCTATGCGGACGCCTTCCGGCTTATCACCTCTCCCCCCGAAACGGGGTTGGTGAATTACCGCGCCCTGGACGAGGTCGCCAAGAAGGTGGAAAGCTTCCAGACGTTCATGGCGGAATACCGCCAGCGGGTCCAGGAAGGCCAACTCAGCGCCGTTTATTAAGCTTATAAGGCGTTTGGGTGAATTTTTGATTTTTCACTTGATCCCCTCCGATGATTCGCGTATTCACCGCGCTCTTGTTCTTTACGGATCACTCTTTTGGACGGGGAATGATACGCGATGGACCACAAGGCCCTTGCCCAAGTTGAATTTGATGACGCCATGGCTGACGGCGCCGAGCCGCACGCCAACCTGTATCCGGTGGTGGACAACACCAAGGATTACTTTATCGAGCGTGACGGCATGCGTTATGCCGGCAATCATTTGCTGATTGAAGTTTGGGGCGGCGCCAATTTCGACCAGCCGGACCTGATCGACGAGGCGCTGTGCGCGGGCGCGCTGGCCGCCGGCGCGACCATCCTGCACAGCCATTTCCATCATTTCTCCCCGTACGGCGGCGTGTCCGGCGTCGTGGTGCTGGCCGAAAGCCACATTTCCATCCACACCTGGCCGGAAAAGTCCTATGCGGCCATTGACGTGTTCATGTGCGGCGACTGCGACCCGAAAAAGACGCTGCCGTCCATCAAGAAGCTTTTCCGCCCCGAGGACATCGAAGTTTCCGAGCATAAGCGAGGCGTGATCAAGTGATCCGTTACTTCGAAAAGCTTTACAAAGACTACGCCCAGACCTTCGAAGTTACGCGCATCCAGTTTCACGAAGAGACCGAACACCAGGATCTGGTGATTTTCGACACGCCCAGCTTCGGGACCGTGCTGGCTCTCGACGGCATCATCCAGGTCACCACCAGGGACGAATTCGTCTACCACGAAATGATGACCCACGTGCCGATCCTGGCGCGGGGCTGCGTGGCGGGCGACGCCACCGACGTGTTGATCATCGGCGGCGGCGACGGCGGGATCCTGCGCGAGGTTCTGCGCCACAAGACGGTCGAGCGCGTCACCATGGTGGAAATCGACCGCTCCGTGGTGGATTTGTGTCTCGAGCACATGCCGCGGATTTCCGCGGGCGCCTTCGACGATCCGCGCACGGACCTGATCATCGCCGACGGCGTCCGGTTCGTCGCCGAGACGGACAAGCGCTTCGACGTCGTCATCGTCGATTCCACCGACCCGGTCGGTCCCGGCGAGGTGCTGTTCACGGAAAGCTTCTACGCCGACTGCCGGCGTTGCATGAAGCCCGGCGGCGTGATGGTGACGCAGAACGGCGTGCCGTTCTTCCAGGGCGGCGAAGTCACCCAGACGTTCCAGCGCATGGGCCGCGTGTTCCAGGACAACGGCTTCTACACCGCCGTGATTCCGACCTATATCGGCGGGTTCATGACGCTCGGCTGGGGCACGGACGACGCGACGCTGCGCGACGTTCCCGTGGACGCGCTGAACGACCGGTTCGCCAAATCCGGCATAACGACCCGTTATTACAATCCCGAAATGCACAAGGCCGCGTTCGCCCTGCCGCAGTTCATCAAGGACCTGATGATCAAGTAAGTCTACTTGATCGGAATTTTCCGTGTATCCGGTTTCGGCAACGCCTTTTTCGGCAGACGCACGCTCAGCACGCCGTTCTTGAACGTGGCCTCGGCTTTGTCCAGGTTGACGTGCTCGGGCGCGGTGAAGGTCCGCGTGAGCGCGCCGTAATGGCGTTCGCGCACGTGGACGCTGCCGGCGTCCTCTTGGGTTTCCTCTTTCTTCACGGCCCGGATCGTGATTTCATTGCCGGACGCGGAAATTTCGATGTCGTCCTCCGCCAGGCCCGGAAGCTCCACGGCGATGGTGTAGCCGTCGGGGGTTTCCGTCACGTCGGCCGGCATGTGCGGACGGGCGAAGTGGGTGCGCCATTCGGGGAACGATTCCTCAAGCCGCCGCAACGGTTCGAAATCGAATCTCCGGCCCCGTCCCCAGGGGCGGCGCTCGAAGCCGGATAGAAAATTTTCGAACAGCGCGTCCATCTCGTCGCGCAGCGCCATCAACGGGTGCGGCGCGGAATCGCGCTCTTGCGCCTCGGGCTGGGGCTCGGACCTGTCCTGCGGGAGGGCGGTGTCGTCTGTGTTTTTGCCTTTTCCGGTCATGGCGGCCACCTCTTGAACAAGAAGAAACAACGGACTGTCGGCCATTATACCACGGTTCGGCGGGGGCGGGGGCCTGCGAAAACGACGAATTGGCCCCGAGCAATTCTGTTGCCCGCGCCGAGATCACTGTTAAACTGATTGCCCCAGGAATGAACGGCGGTCGAGGGGGCCGCCCTGAAACAAGGACCTGACACATGCGCATTTTGAAGATCGCCGCCGCGGCGGCCGGCATCGTCGCCGCCACCACCGCCACCGCCCAAGCCAATTGCGACAAGGGTGAAACCGTTATCAAATTCTCGCATGTGGTGGCCGCCACCGGCCATCCCAAGGGCGATGCCGCGACCTTGCTGGCGGATCGCGTCAACGCGGAAATGAACGGCAAGGCGTGCATGGAAGTGTTCCCGAACTCGACCCTTTACGACGACGACAAGGTCATGGAAGCGCTGCTGCTCGGCGACGTGCAGCTGGCCGCTCCGTCGTTGTCCAAGTTCGAAGCCTACACCCTGAAATACCGCGTGTTCGATCTGCCGTTCATGTTCTCCAAGCAGGCCGCCTTCGACAAGTTCACCACCGGCAAGGAAGGCAAGGATCTGCTGGGCGCGGCGTCCGAAAGCGGCTACCAGGGCCTCGGCTATTGGTTCTCCGGCCTCAAACAGTTCTCCGCCAAGAAGCCGCTTTTGGTGCCCTCTGACGCCAACGGCATGAAATTCCGCGTCCAGACCTCCGACGTGGCCGTCGCCATGATCGAAGCCATGGGCGGTTCGGCGCAGAAGCTGGCGTTCAAGGAAGTGTACGGCGCGTTGCAGACCGGCGTCGTCGACGGCCAGGAAAACACCTGGTCCAACACCTACACCCAGAAGTTCTTCGAAGTGCAGGACGGCGTCACCGAGACCAACCACCAGGTGCTGGCGTATCTGCTGGTCACCTCCAAGGAATGGCTGGATGGCCTGCCCGCGGACGTGCGCGACCAGTTCCTCACGATCGTCGACGAAGTCACGCAGAAGGCCAACGCGGACGTCGGCGCGAAGGAAGCCATGAACCGTGAAAACATCATGAAGTCCGGCGGCACGGTGCGTGAACTCACCGCCGAACAGCGCGCCGAATGGATCAACACCATGAAGCCGGTGTGGGCCAAGTTCGAAAAGGACATCGGCAAGGACCTGATCGACGCCGCCGCATCGTCCAACAACTAATGACCTAACGCCGCCGTCCGGATAATCCCCGGACGGCGGTTTCCGGTTTCCCGCATGGACGGGAAACGGACGGGGAGGGACGCGCCATGGGGATGGTCTTGGTCATTGTGGTTCTGCTGGGCCTGTTGGTCGTCGCGGAATATTTCTGGCCCGAAAAGGTTGTCAGGGCCGAGGAAAACGTCCTCGCCCTTTTGCTTGCCACCATCACGCTGGTGTCCTTCGCCCAGGTGATCGCGCGCTACGGCTTCAACACCGGTTGGGGCGGGGCGTTGGAAATCACCCGCATTCTGTTCGCCTGGATGATCCTGTTCGGCATGAGCTACGGCGTGAAGACGAGTTCGCATCTGGGCGTCGACGCCGTGATCCGCCTGTTCCCCAAGCCCGTGTTCAAGGGCGCGGCGCTGTTCGGCGCGCTGTGCGGCATCCTGTACGCCGTGATCCTGCTCAAGGCCGACTGGTTGCAGGTTTTCGGCGCCGACACCAAGGGCGGCGCATTGCACTATTGGGACAAGTTCTACAAGATCGGCATCGGCCTGGACGACCTGCGCTATCCCGAATGGTTTCAGGAGGCGTTCGGCGTGCAGGAACGGGTGCAACGCTGGATCGCGTACCTGATGCTGCCCATTGGGCTGGCGCTGCTGGCGTTCCGCTGCCTCCAGGCGTTCGTGCAGATCTGGCGCGGCCAGCGCGAACTGATGGTCGCCAGCCACGAGGCGGAGGATCTGGTGGCGCAAAACAAAACCGTGACAGAGGAATAGGAGCGCGCGGATGGAATCCATCATCCTTTTCTTCATGGTTCTGGGCCTGCTGTTCATGGGCGTGCCCATCGCGGTTTCCCTGGGGCTGTCCAGCGTCGTCGTCATCGCGTTTTTCTCCAACGATTCCATGTCGTCGGTGGCGTTGCAGCTGTTCACCGCGTCGCAGAACTACACCCTTTTGGCCATTCCGTTCTTCATCCTGGCTTCGTCGTTCATGTCGACGGGCGGCGTTGCGAAGCGCATCATCCGCTTCGCCATCGCCACCGTGGGGCATTTCCGGGGTGGTCTGGCGATGGCCAGCGTGCTGGCGTGCATGCTGTTCGCGGCGCTGTCGGGGTCGTCGCCCGCCACCGTGGTGGCCATCGGCACCATCGCCATCGCGGGCATGCGCCAGGTGGGCTACAGCAAGGATTTCGCCGCCGGCGTCATCGCCAACGCGGGGACGCTGGGCATCCTGATCCCGCCGTCGATCGTGATGGTGGTCTATTCCGCGGCGACCGACGTGTCGGTCGGTCGCATGTTCCTGGGCGGCGTGATTCCGGGGATGGTGGCCGGCCTCATGCTGATGACCATGATCTACGTGGTGGCGCGCTGGAAGCACCTTCCGGCCGGGGAATGGCAGGGCTTCGGCGAGTTCCTGGCCGGCGGCAAGGACGCGGGTTGGGGGCTGTTTCTCATCATCATCATCATCGGCGGCATCTACGGCGGCGTGTTCACGCCGACCGAGGCCGCCGCCGTGGCCGCCGTCTACGCGTGCCTGGTGGCGTTGTTCGTCTATCGCGACATGGGGCCGCTGAAGGACAAGGCCTGGATCCCCGAGGGCGCGTCCAAGCATGCCCGCGTCGGCTTTTCTGCGTCGGTGTATGCGGTGTCGTTCTATTTCGTGTGGCTGATCCTGTCGTTCTTGCTGATGCAAGACACCCCGGTCGAAAGCCGCGCCCTGATGGGGCTGGGGCCGGTGGCCTTCATTTTGCTGGCCTACCCCTACAAGAAGGGGCTGAACAACCCGCTGGCGTTTCTGTCGAGTGGTGGCATCTGGGCGCGGAATCTGGGGCTGATCGGCATATATTTCTTCCCCGCCCTGATGCACGAGGATACCCGCAAGGTGCTGGTGGATTCGTCCAAGACCATCGTCATGCTGATGTTCGTGATCGTCAACGCGTTGCTGTTCGCGCACGTTCTGACGTCGGAACGCATTCCCCAGATCATCACCGACTGGATGTTGGACATGGGCTTCACCTGGTTCACGTTCCTGTTGGCGGTGAACCTGCTGTTGCTGCTGGGTGGGCAGTTCATGGAGCCCTCGGGCCTCCTGCTCATCGTCGCCCCGGTGGTGTTCCCCATCGGCATGGAGTTGGGGGTGGATCCCATCCATCTCGGCATCATCATGGTGGTGAACATGGAAATCGGCATGATCACCCCGCCGATCGGGCTCAACCTGTTCGTCACCTCGGGCATAACGGGGATGAGTCTGGTGCGCGTCGTCAAGGCGTCGTTGCCGTTCGTCGCGGTGCTGTTCGCGTTCCTGATCCTGGTCACCTATGTGCCGATCCTGTCCACCTGGCTGCCGACCCTGATGATGGGGCCGGAAGTCATCACGCGTTGACGCGCGGGAGCGTTTCGCCATGCTGAGCAAGATCGAGAAATCCGGACTGCGCGCGCTCCATTGGGTGGAGCATGTGGGGCTGGCGCTGATCGCCGTCGCCACGGTGATCGCCATCGTTCAGGAAGTCCTCTACATGGTCGATCTGCGCGCGGTGCGGCTGGCGGACCTGCTGTTGCTGTTCATCTACCTCGAAGTCCTGGCCATGGTGGGCGCGTATCTGAAATCCGGCGCGCTGCCGGTGCGCATGCCGCTCTACATCGCCATGGTGGCGCTGGCGCGCTACGTGGTGCTGGATGTCAAGGCCATGGACGACATCCGCATCCTGACGGTGGCGGGGGGCATCCTGTTGCTCGCCCTGGCGGTGCTGCTGATCCGTTACGGCCATGTGACCTATCCCTACAAGGGCACCAGCATGGCGGACGAGGATTTGGACCGCTAAACGGTCCCGATTCCCCGTCAATCCGCGCCCGGCGCGCGCCCGGCGAAACCCCACCAAAAAAATCAAGACATACCGGAACGTCATGGGAACATGGCGAAAATAGTCTTTTTAAAACAATGAATTAAAATTTTTCTTGCGCATGAGAACAAAATGAGTACATGCTGAGTCCATTGAACGCGTGCAACGCAACCGCTATGCAGGATTGGAGTGGATCATGTCGCAATCAGCCTTACGTTTGGTGGAGAAGGACTCCGTGGATAAAAACAAAGCGCTCGAAGCCGCCCTGGCGCAGATTGAACGCGCGTTCGGCAAGGGATCGGTGATGAAGTTGGGCCAGCGCGAGACGGTGGAGGCGGAAGCCATTTCCACCGGCTCCATCGGTCTTGACATCGCGCTCGGCATCGGCGGCCTGCCCAAGGGCCGCATCGTTGAAATTTACGGTCCGGAAAGCTCGGGCAAGACCACGCTGGCGCTGCACGCGGTGGCGGAAGCGCAACGCAACGGCGGCACCTGCGCCTTCGTCGACGCGGAACACGCGCTCGATCCGGGCTATGCCCGCAAGCTCGGCGTCAACATCGACGAGCTGCTGATTTCCCAGCCCGACGGCGGCGAACAGGCTCTGGAAATCACCGACACCCTGGTGCGCTCCGGCGCGATCGACGTGTTGGTGGTGGACTCGGTCGCCGCGTTGGTGCCGCGTGCCGAGTTGGAAGGCGAAATGGGCGACACCCACGTCGGTCTTCAGGCCAGGTTGATGAGCCAGGCCTTGCGCAAGCTGACCGCGTCGGTGGCGCGCGCCAACACCTTGGTGATCTTCATCAACCAGATCCGCATGAAGATCGGCGTGATGTTCGGCAACCCCGAAACCACCACCGGCGGCAACGCGCTGAAGTTCTACAGCTCGGTGCGCCTGGAAATCCGCCGCATCGGCGCGATCAAGGACCGCGACGAGGTGGTCGGCAACCAGACCCGCGTCAAGGTGGTCAAAAACAAGATGGCCCCGCCGTTCAAGATGGTCGAATTCGACATCATGTATGGCGAAGGCGTGTCCAAGATGGGTGAGCTGCTGGACCTCGGCATCAAGGCCGAACTGGTGGAAAAATCGGGTTCGTGGTTCTCCTACAACTCGACGCGCATCGGCCAGGGCCGGGAAAACGCCAAGCAGTTCCTGCGCGACAATCCCGACATGGCCGCCGAAATCGAAACCAGGATCCGCGCCAACGCCGGCCTGATTTCCGATGAACTGCTCACCGGCGGCCCGGATTCCGACGAAAGCGACGCCGGGTCGATCGACGACTGATCCCATCCACCCTCCCGCCGCCGCAGGGCGGCGGGACGCTCCGCCCGCGCGGCCCGCATCCTCGATGCCGGGCCGCGCGGTGTGTTCGCAGGGAATCGAAAGGGCCGGATACGGGCCCTGTGGACAGGCTGGCGGATCGCGGGTAAAAGCTACTGTTCCGCATGGGCGCGGAGCCGGATATGCGCGCTCGCGCGCCCCGGAACATTGAGCACGAACGAGTTGGAACGACCGACATGCAGACCGCCAACGACATCCGCAAGGCATTCCTCGACTTCTTCGCCAAGAACGGCCATCAGGTGGTGGACTCCAGCCCGCTGGTGCCGCACAACGATCCGACGTTGATGTTCACCAACGCGGGCATGGTACAGTTCAAGAACGTGTTCACCGGATTGGAGAACCGCGCCTACACCCGCGCCGCCACCTCGCAGAAATGCGTGCGCGCCGGCGGCAAGCACAACGACCTGGAAAACGTCGGCCACACCGCGCGCCACCACACGTTTTTCGAAATGCTCGGCAACTTCTCGTTCGGCGACTATTTCAAGGACGACGCCATCGATCTCGCCTGGCGGCTGATCACCAAGGACTACGGCATCGACAAGAACCGCCTGACGGTCACGGTCTATCACACCGACGACGAGGCCTTCGACATCTGGAAGAAAGTCGCGGGCCTGCCGGACGAGCGCATCATCCGCATCCCGACGGCCGACAATTTCTGGTCGATGGGCGACACGGGGCCGTGCGGGCCGTGTTCGGAAATCTTCTACGACCATGGCGACCACATTTTCGGCGGCCCTCCCGGTTCCCCGGACGAGGACGGCGACCGCTTCGTGGAAATCTGGAACCTGGTGTTCATGCAATACGAACAACAGGCCGACGGCACGCGCATCGACCTGCCCAAGCCGTCCATCGACACCGGCATGGGCTTGGAGCGCATCGCCGCCGTGATGCAGGGCACCCATGACAACTACGAAACCGACCTGCTGCGCGCGCTGATCCAGGCATCCGCCGACGCCACCGGCACGGACCCGGACGGCGAACACCGGGTGTCGCACCGCGTCATCGCGGACCACCTGCGCGCCACCGCGTTCCTGATCGCCGACGGCGTGCTGCCCAGCAACGAAGGGCGCGGGTACGTGCTGCGCCGCATCATGCGCCGCGCCATGCGCCACGCGCACCTGATCGGCGCCAAGGAACCGCTGATCTACCGTCTGTTCCCGGCGTTGAAGGCCAAGATGGGCGGCGCGTATCCGGAACTGAACCGGGCCGACGCGCTGATCACAGAGACCCTGAAACTGGAGGAATCACGCTTCCAGAAGACCCTGGATCGCGGCCTCAAGCTGCTCGACGAAGCCACCGGGGACATGGGCCAGGGCGGCGAGTTGGACGGCGAGACGGCGTTCAAGCTATACGACACCTACGGCTTCCCCCTCGACCTCACCCAGGACGCTTTGCGGGCCAAGGGGATCAAGGTGGACGAAGGCGGCTTCAACGCCGCCATGGCGCGCCAGAAGGCCGCCGCGCGCGCCAGCTGGGCCGGTTCCGGGGAGGCGGCGACCGAAGGCCTGTGGTTCGACCTCAAGGACGAACTCGGAGCCACCGACTTCCTCGGCTACAAGACCGAAGAGGCCCAGGGTCAGATCACGGCCATCCTCAAGGACGGCGCGCGCGTCGATGCCGCCAAGGCCGGGGACGAGGTCATGCTGATCGCCAACCAGACGCCGTTCTACGGCGAATCCGGCGGCCAGACGGGCGACCGCGGCCGCATCACGCGCGGCGAGCTGGACATCGAGATCACCGACACCCAGAAAAAGCTGGGCGCGATCCACGCCCACGTCGGCAAGGTGTTGAAGGGCGCGGTGCGCGTCGGCGAGGAAGTGACGCTGCACGTCGACCACGGCCTGCGTTCGGCGCTGCGCGCCAACCATTCCGCCACCCACCTTTTGCATGCGGCGTTGCGCGACAAGCTGGGCGGGCACGTGACGCAGAAGGGCTCGATGGTGTCTTCCGACCGGCTGCGTTTCGACATCAGTCACCCCAAGGCCGTGACCACGGACGAGATGACCGACGTGGAAATCGCCGTCAACGCCCAGGTGCGCAAGAACACCAAGGTGGTGACCCGCCTGATGGCCCCCGAGGAAGCCGTCGAGGCCGGGGCCATGGCGCTGTTCGGTGAAAAGTACGGCGACGAGGTGCGCGTGGTGTCCATGGGCATGGGCGACGGCAAGGATTTCTCGGTGGAGCTCTGCGGCGGCACCCACGTGGCGCGCACCGGCGACATTGGCCTGTTCAAGGTGGTTTCCGAAGGCGCGGTGTCTTCGGGCGTGCGCCGCATCGAGGCGCTGACCGGCGCCGCCGCCGTCGATTATCTGGAAGCCCAGGAAGCGACGCTGAACGCCACCGCCGGCCTGCTCAAGGCCGCGCCCCAGGACGTGCCCGACCGGGTGCGTCAACTGATGGACGAACGCAAGAAGCTGGAACGCGAGATTTCCGATCTGCGCAAGAAACTGGCGTCCGGCGGCGGCGCGGGCGGCGGGGCCGAGACCAAGGACGTGAACGGCGTCACCTACGCCCCGCGTCTGATGGAGGACGTACCGGGCAAGGAGCTCAAGGGCATGGCCGACGAGCTCAAGGCGCAGATCAAGTCCGGCGTGGTGGCCCTGGTGTCCGTGGCGGACGGCAAGGCGTCCTTGGTGGTGGCCGTGACCGACGACCTGACCGGCAAGCTCAACGCCGTCGAT
>JADGBG010000053.1 GCA_015231605.1 Alphaproteobacteria bacterium
TGGGGGCCGGGCTGGGGCCGGGACGCGCGCGTCATGGCGTTGAACTTGGGGACGTGCCGGCGGATCTCTTTTGGGCGCGGCTCGCGTTCCGGGCGCGGCGCGGCGGGCTCGTCCGCCTTTGCTTCGGGCTCGGGTTCGGGTTCCGGCTCTGGCTCGGGTTCCGGCTCGGGTTCCGGCTCGGGTTCCGGCTGTGGCGTGGGTTGAGGTTCCGGCTCGTCCTCCGGGACGGGGTCTTGCGATCGGACCGGCTGTTCCCTCAGGGGCTCCGGCGCATCCCCGTCCCCGGCGTCTTGCGGCGCGGGCTGGGCGGGCGGCGCGGGTTGCGGCTCCGCGTCGAAATCGGCGAACGTCATGGCCGCCGCCGCCTTCGGTTTCGGCATGGATTGGATTTGCGCCTGTTTGGCGGCGTTGAGCGCCTTGAGCATGGCCGCCGCCTCGTTGACGTCGGGGGTGTCGTCCTTTTCCAGGACCAGACCGGTCCCGGCCGCGACCGGCCTGCGGTCGTCGTTGGCGTGCTGGTATTTTTCGGCGGCCGGGCAGGTGACGATTTCGGCCTTGAGCTTGCGCCGCTCCTCGCCGCCCGGCGGCTTGCCGGCGGTGCGCCGCTCCGGACCCACGTACGCGTCCGACAGCACCACAGGGCGCGGGTGCTTGAGGTTGCGTTCGATCCGGCTGGTGATCATGTCGATGCTGAACGGCTTGGGGATCAGATCGTTGACGCCGATGTCGCGGGCCAGCATCACCTGTTCGCGCGACACGTTGTTGGTCAGGCCGAAAATCATGCTGAGCCGGGAATCGCCCAACTCCTCGGTCATGCGCACGAAGTGGGTGAACTTCTCGCCGTCCATCTTGGGCATGTCCCAGTCGTACAGCACGATGTCGACCGTGCCGGAACGCACCGTGGACATGGCGCCGGTGGCGTCGCTCACCACGTCGAGACGCCGCGCGCCGAAGGAGCGCAGGATGCCTTCGACGTTGCGCCGTTCGTGCAGATTGGGAATGGCAATCACGCTGTGCAGCGGGGAGAGGGATTTCTTATCCATCAACCCGCTCCGGCGCGACACGCGGGCGGGGCTGCGGCGGGCCGTTCGCGCGCCGCCGACAAAACACGCTCAGAATCCAGGTTCGTCCTGAAATCATGAGTTGACCTCCACCGTATCCGCGCCCCGAATAGAATACCCATCGCGCAGACCCGTGACAAGTCGGACAAATCATGGGTGTCCGTCATGGCGGGGCGCGCTATGCCGGGGCGGGAGAATATGCTATGGCTGTGTCCAGCCACGTCACGACAAGGGAGGTTCCCATGGCCAAAATCGACCAAGACGCAGCGCGCGCCGCCGCCATCCGGGAACTCAACAGCCGCCCGGAACGGGTGCTGATCTCCCTGGTCCGTTCGCAAACCATGGACCTGTTCGCGGGCGGTCTGACGGATGACCTGCGGGGCGCGCTGGAAGGCCTGCGCGGCCGCGCGCCGGACGGGGTCAAGGTCGCGGTCGACGCCATCCGCCGCACCCCGGCCGACGACGGCTACGAGATCGTGCTCAACGCGCTCGGCGACGAGAAGATCACCATTGCCGACGCCGACGCCGGACCCTTCAACCGCACGCTCGGCGGCGGGCTATGCAACCTGTCGAAGGATCTGGAGATCATCCTCGACGTGCTGTGCGACGGCGAGGACGGGTCGAGCCGCCGTCCGCGCATCGACTATCTGACCTGGAAGGACGCCGCCGACACCTTTCCCGGCCAGGCGGTGGACGGCACGTCGCGCACGTCGCTGATTTTCCGGGGCGAGGGGTTCGACAAACTGATCCTCACCGAGCGCGGACCGAGCTACGACGACGACGCCATCGACCTGTGGAGGACCGAGCGCGAATTCCTGGGCGACAGCAACGACTTCGTATTCGTCGGCCAGGAGCCCGCCGATTCCGAAAAGTTCGATCACATCCTGAGGCTCAAGCTGAAGAACAAGGGCCTCAAGGTGTTCTGGCTGGTGGGCGGCAACCAGCTCAAGAAGCTCTACACCGAATACCGCCACTTCCTGGCCATCGCCGACGTGGTCAGCCTCAACCTCGCCGAGGCCGCGCAGTTCTACGGCTTCGAGCCGTTGCAGGCCAAGCACAAGGATGCGTCCGAGCTGCGCGTCATGTACGCGCGCGAAATCAGCCGCCGGGTGTTGGAGGACGGCGCCAATCACGTGGTCATCACGGACGGGGCCAAGGGCGCGGCGCTGGCGCGCAAGGCGCGCGGCGGGCGGGTGGAATTCGTCTACTCCCCGCTGATCCAGGAGAACTCCATCGCCGTCGATCCCGCGGTGCGCGAGGACACCGGCTGCGGCGACAGCTTCGCCGCCGCCATCGCGGCCTACTATCTGGCGGCGGGTCCGGGGCTGAAGCTCAACCAGGCGGCCAACTTCGCGCATTACATAGCCGGCATTATTTATCAGCGCCCGCGCCCCAACCTGACCGACAAGGACCGCGGTTTCGTCGAATTCGCCTATCACAAGGCCAAGGCGTCGGGCGCGTTCGTCGGCAAGCACGAAACCTTCGTGCGCGACGTGTGCCAGATCCGTCCCGCCCCCATCCCGCCGCGCGGCCCCGCCACCAACGTCCTGGTGATGCTGGTGGGCGGCGATCCGTCGGACCCGGAACATCCGCGCATCACCGGCGCGGGGGCGGCGGTCGAGACCTTCGCCCGCATGTGCCAGGACGGCGGCTATTCCCTGGCTCCGCTGGTGCGCGTGGTGCCGCGCCTGGTGGTCAACCCCGCCGCCAAGGGCCGCGCCGGCATGCGCGCGGTGGACGATGCGGAAATGACGCGCCTGATCGACACCCGGCAGTTGTGCAAGGAAATCGGCAGTCTGGATTCCGGCGTCAGGAACCGTCATGGCGTTCTGTGCGACGACCTGACCGGGTTCGAGGGCGTCCACGTGATCCGCGTGTCGTTGCTGGAAGCGCTGGAGATCCTGTCGTCCGAGGATTTCGCCGAACGGTTCAGCGACATCAAGCTGTGGCACTTCCCGACCGAGGACGTGGACGAACGGTTGGTGTGGCACACCAAGGACTGGGGCGTATCGCGCGAACAGAGCCGCGAGATCGTGCGCCAGACGTTGCGTGACTACATCGTCGCCGCCCAGGGGCCGCAGTTCCGATTCGGCCGCGTGCGCGCCACCAACCGGGCGGACTTCGAGGCCGAGATGTCGGACCAGCTGATCCTGCGCCTCGACGGCCTGCTGGCGGGGATTTTCCGCGGACGGGGATAGGGGGCGCCAGTCCCTCAACCGGCGGGCGGGGTTACGCGAAACCCTTGGCGCCCGTTTCTCACTTCAGCTCGCCGAACGTCCGCTCATGAAGGTTGAAGGCCTCGTCCATGGCGGCCGACCATTCGCGGTGCTCTTTCTTGTCGCCGCCGATGGCCGACAACTCGTATTCGAGGGCCTCCAGCAAAAGCGCGGCGATCTCATGCTTGTTTTCCTCGCACGCGATCTTGTGGGCGTCGATGATCTTGTCACTGAGACGTTTGAATTCCATTGCGGCCACTCCTGAACTCCGTCGTTCCCTCCATCTTAGACCATTTCGGCGAGAAACTCACCAGGAACGGCACGCGCCTTGCGCGTCGTAGCGTCCGCCCGGTCTGTCGATGGTTTCATGCTGGGCGTGGGTTTCGCTCTCGAACCGTCGCCCCACCGATTCCATCACCGTCTTCAGGGCCTCGTGGGCGCGGGCCTCGGCGTCCTTTTGATCGTTCCCGTGCACCGGGCTGATGCGCGTGGCGGCCTCGCGCAGTTCGCGCTCCAGGATGGCGGCGTACTTGCGCACGCCCTCGCGGTTGACCCGCACATGGGCCATTTCGTGGCTCAACACCGTGTCGTATTGGCACGAACCGGGTGCGTATTCGCGCGGCAGCTTGACGTCGAGGCGTTGGTTGCCGAACACGGCCCGCACCCGGGTGACGTTGAGGCATGTGCCGCCCCGGCCGGCGAGGATCTGGAAATGCGCGTTCATGCTGGATTCCACCTCGCCCTGGGTGAGGCCCAGCACCAGCGAGCCCTTTTGCCATAGCCCATGGGTCTTGGCGGTGGCGTTGATCTGATTGAGCCCGTCGGTGCGCACGATGCGCGGTTCCGGGTCGCGCAGCTCCACCCGCACGTCGGGGGCGGGCGGCGCGGGGCACGCGGCCGACGCCGAAAGGGCCGGCGACAGGGCCGCCAGGAACGCGGCCAAGGGCAAAACGAGCTTCATCCCCCATAGATAGGCGGGGACGAGAGGAAAGAAAAGAAAAAGCGCCGCCTCGTCCCGTGCTATAAACGCAATGCATCATACAGCGCGAGGAGGCCCGCCATGCCCGTCACCCTGGTCCACGTCACCGTCAAGCCGGATCGCATCGATGATTTCATCGCGGCGTGCAAGGCCAACCATCAGGGCTCCATCCAGGAGCCGGGCAACCGCCGCTTCGACGTGTTGCAGAACGAGGCCGAGCCGACAAAATTCGTGCTCTACGAATGGTTCGACGGCGACGCCGACATCGCCGCGCACAAGCAGACCGACCACTACAACACCTGGGCCAGGACGGTGCAGGACATGATGGCCGAGCCGCGCTACGCCGTGCGCCACGTCGGCCTGTTCCCGAAGGGGTGACGCCATGCTCGTTCCGCCGATCGAATCCGCTGCCCCGTTCGCCATCGCGCGCCTGCCGAAGATCGTGTTCGGTTCAGGCGTGGTCAGCCAGTTGCCGGGGGAAATCGCGCGGTTCGGCCAACGCGCGCTGATCGTCACCGGGGCCAAATCGTTCACCGGCTCGACGGCGTGGGAGCGTCTGGCCCACCGCCTGCGCGACGCCGACATCGCCTTCACGGTGATGCACGTGCCGGGCGAGCCGTCGCCGGAACTGGTCGATGAGGCCGTGGCCCAGCACACGGACGGCGGATACGACGCCGTGGTGGGGATCGGCGGGGGCAGCGCGCTGGACGCCGCCAAGGCCGTCGCGGGGTTGCTCAAGCCCGGCAACACGGTGATGGATCATCTGGAAGGCGTGGGGCCGGAACTGCCCTACGCGGGCCCGGCCACGCCGCTGATCTGCGTGCCGACCACCGCCGGAACGGGGTCCGAGGCCACCAAGAACGCGGTGCTCAGCCGCCACGGCGCGGACGGGTTCAAGAAATCGTTCCGCGACGATGCCCTGGTGGCGGCCACGGCCATCGTCGATCCGGACCTGCTGATCACGTGCCCCAAGGCGGTGGTCGCGGCCAACGGCATGGATGCCTTCACTCAGCTGTTGGAAAGCGTCGTGTCGACCCGATCCAACCCGATGACCGAAGCGCTGGCGTGGTCCGGACTGGACCGTTTCGCCCGGGGATTTTGGGATATGTGGTTGGCCGCGCCCGAAGCCGCCGGCGCGGTGGGCGAAGACACGCCGCGGGCCGCGGAGGCCCGCGCGCACATGGCTTATGCATCGCTGATGTCGGGGATTTGCCTGGCGCAGACGGGGCTGGGCTCGGTGCATGGGCTGGCCCAACCACTGGGGTCGCTGTTCCCCATTCCCCACGGCGTGGTGTGCGGCACCTTGGTGGGCGACGCCACCGCCATCAACATCCGCGCCTTGACCGAACGCGTTCCGCACAGCCCCGCGCTCGCCAAATACGCCCGCGCGGGGGCGCTGCTGCTGACCGAAACCCTCACCGGCAACGCGGCGCTGGACGGTCTGGTGCGCACGCTCCGGGACTGGACCGAACGCCTGGGGTTGGCGCGCCTGTCGGACTACGGCGTCACCGACGCCGACGTGGACCGCATCGTCGCGAACAGCCGGGGATCGAGCATGAAAACCAACCCCATCGACCTCACCGACGCCGAAATCGCCGAACTGGTCCGCGCGCGGCTGTAAAAGGAGAATGTCACTTATCCACAGGGTGACGTGGTATTTAATCAGAATAAAAACCTGGGATGTTCTGGAGAAAAATATCCTGGACGCGGTTTCCGTTATCCTCCGGCAATCCCCGTCTTACCTGGCGTGCGACCACGATTCGGGGGAGCTTGTACATCTCGGCCAGAGTATTCAGAAGCTTTTCCAGATTCGGCCAATCCTGCGGCTTATCAGCCTCTTCCCAGCGTTGCTGTGCGGTCGACACAGGCAGCAACAGATATGTAGCAAAAGCGTTGGCACGGGTTTCTACCATCCGAGGCAATCGCTGGGTATCTGAAAGGGTGTCCACCAGAACCGGCCATTCCTCAGGATCGTCCATCAGCAAATGGCCAATCTCATGCGCCCAGGTGAAATTAAGGGATCGTTCAAGATCACCCGGACCGTTTCCATGGCGGCTGGTCTTAGTGTTGAGCAGCACGGACGGACCATGATCCCCTGCTGTTACAGCTAGACCATCGAGACGCGTTTCATGTATTTTGACACGATAAACCTCGATAAGCAATTTTTTCGATAAATGGGCAAGGTCAACCACATCTTTGCCACTTAAGGACAGCCATGTCCGAACCTCATTGGCCACGCGGATTCCCTGATCAGTAGGGTTGATTATATCGCGGAGGTGAGGGTGGACGTGCTGAACACGGAAAGTCGCCAGAGGCGTTCCATCGCCAGATCTCAATTTACGAACGGCCTTTGTCACCGCGCAGAGACTGGTTACGCCCAACGCGCCTGCCCCTCGTGCGGCGGCAAGGATTGGCTGTCGGTTATCGTTGGCGATTTCACTAAGCATGCGGTCTGCAACTAACCTCTTCAGAGGCGCCATTTCCGCCGCAGCCGTCGTTCCATTGGCCTGAGGCAGGCCCCCAATAAAGGCCAAGACAGTTTCCGGATCAACGAAGTCTCGTTTGTGCCAGCGGATGACCAAGGAGTGATTCGCCCCCAACAAACGGGCAGCCTTATCGCCAAGCCCTTCCATCGCGGCCACAAATTCAGTGAATGCTACCCCTTCAACAAAGCGGTTGAAGGTTTCAATACGCATGCGCGGACCTGATCGCAGGACATAAAATGGCTCCAGCCCAGCCCCGAATTTCATTTGGCTCAGGTCATGGGCGTACAGGAACGCATCCAAACGAGATTGTTCATTCTCCACCTTGCGGCGGTCGTTTACTCCAAAATTGTCCCATCGCGCTTCCGCTGCACCCATTAACCCGGTCAGGGAGCGCGGCATCTGGCGTGCATCGAACGGAATAGGAAAGGTCTGGGTAAGGAGAAGGGATGGCCACGCATCAACCAAGTAGGACATGATGTCCTCGGCATCAAAGTCGGAGGCCTCATCTCCTATGCCGGGATGGGGCCACACAGCCTCCCCGTCTACAAGAACAGCCAGCCGCAGGTCTTTCTCCTGCTCGGTTATCTCAAACCTGATCGTCATATATCAGGCCTCCCGGCATCCTTGATGTATCTCTTGATCCACTGATTGAACTCCCCCTCACACCCTTTCTTTCTCGCCATCTTGCGCAAAGCCTCTTTCAAGCGGCGGCCTATGGGGCCAGCATAAGGGTACCCATGATAGCTCTTTCCAGGCTCGGTTGTCTGCCCAGTATAGATTGTTCCGTCTTGATCTACCACGAACAGACGCTTGGGAAAATCCGCACTGTAGGGTGGCTCAGTGATGTAGGGGATAGCTTGTACCAGCAATTCCGATTTGTGCTCCTCGGACATGGACGCTGGACACTTTCCCACGACCTCACCGTTTTGTGCTTTTTCGACCTTGGGTACATTTTCTTTCCCTACATGCTTGTACCGATTTTTTCCGCGCTGGTACTGGCGAACGGGCATATTCGAACCTCGACTCCTCACTTGAGCTACTTGATCACCCCTAATTTCCGAGAGCATATCCGGTCTTCTACCCACTAGGAAGCCGGAATTAATCGTTGTCCAAGGGGTGCTTTCTCGGCGCGCCACAAACCAACGGAGTGACTCTGCTTGACAAGGAAGTGCTCTAGAATTTGTAAGGCGGCGGTGCAGTCCTTATGTCGGCCCTGCGCTTTCCGCGTTTTCCCGCTTCCCAACGGGCTGCGGGTTGCGTATTGATCGGGGCGTTGCGGGCGCGTGGCGCGTCCGGTTGCGGGAGGTTTCCATGGGCCGCTGGGTGTTCGCCCTCATCGTTTTCGTTGTGATGTGCGTTCCGGCGTTTCTGTATTGGCAAGCGCTGGGTCAGCCGGTGGACATGCCCGACGTCGCGGGGGGGCGGTTTTCGTGCGTGTCGTACACCCCCTATGCGCCCGGCGGCTCGCCGTTGGACAAGGACTACGCCGTCGACCCGGACATCATCCGCGCCGACCTGATGGCGCTGAGGCCGCTCACCGATTGTCTGCGCACCTATTCCTCGCTGGGGCCGCAGGGCGACGTGGTGCGCATCGCCGCCGATCTGGGCATGCATGTGCAACAGGGCATCTGGATCAGCGGCGACGCGGAAAACGACGCCAAGGAAATCGAAGGCGGGTTGGCGCTGGCCCGCGAACATCCTGCAACCGTCCGCGCGCTGATCGTCGGCAACGAAGTTTTGTTGCGCCGGGAAATGGCGGGCGACCGGCTGGCCGGAATCATCCGGTCCGTGAAGGCCGAGACCTCCGTGCCCGTGACCTATGCCGACATCTTCGAATTCTGGCGGCGCAGCCCGGTGGTGGCCGAGGCGGTGGATTTTCTGTCCCTGCACATCCTGCCGCATTGGGACGACCCCCGGCCGGTGTCCATCGACGCGGTGCAGGACCACGTGGCGGCGATCGTCGCCCGGGCGCGCGAAACCTTTCCCGGCAAGGCCATGGCCATCGGCGAGATCGGCTGGCCCAGCGCCGGGCGCACGCGCGGCGCGGCTGTGCCGTCGCGCGTCAACGAAGCCCGCTTCCTGCGCGAATTCTCCACCAACGCCGGGCGTCTGGGACTGCCCTACAACATCATCGAAGGCAAGGATCAGCCCTGGAAACGTGGGCCCGAGGGCACCGTGGGCGGGTATTGGGGGATCTTGGACGAAGCGCTCATGGCCAAATTCCCGCTCACCGGGCCGGTGGCCGAATGGCCGAATTGGCGGTGGGCGTTCGCCGCGTCGATGGTGGGCGCGGCGGCGCTGTTCACGTTCGGGGTGGGGCGCGCCCGGGAACGCAGTCTTTCGCCCATGCGCGCGGCGGGCTTGGCCGGGTTTTGCGTGGCGGTGGGGAGCCTAGCCGTGTTGTCGATCGAACACATCCGGGTCACGTCGCTGTTCGCGCCGATGTGGGCGGCCAACCTGTTCACGCTGCTGGTCGCCGTGGCGTTGAGCCTGCTGGCGGTGATGGCGGTCGCCGGCGCGGGCGCCGGTCTGACCGTCCGGCGCGCGGCCCCGTTGGCGGAAATCGCCGCTTGGGCGCGCGGCGGCTTCCCCGGGGATTTCGACGCGCCGCGCCTGTCCGGGTTGCTCGCGGGCTGGGTGTTGTTGGCGCTCACGGTCGAGAATCTATGGCTGGCCTTCGACGGGCGGCATCGCGACCTGCCGGTGGCGTTGTGCCTGTGGCTGGGGCTGACGCTGTGGGCGCGGCCGAGTTCCGTGCCCGCGCGGGGCGCGGAGGAAAAATGGCTGGCGCTGACGGTCGTGGCGTGCGCGCCGTTCACCCTCGACGGGCCGGACAACGTGGAGGCGATGGCCTGGGCCGTCGTTTCGGCGGCGGCGGCGCTAGCGTGGCTGTCCGCCCGGATTCGCCGCCCCCAGGTTGGCTAGGCGGACGAGCGCGATCATCAGGGCGATGGCGGATTCGGTGGCGTTGTAGAAATACAGCCCCGCCCCACCCGCGGCCATCGCCGCCAAGGACAGAATCACGGCCCGGCGGCGTGGCCCGGAAAACAGCGCCGACACCGCCAGGATCACGGCGCCCCAACCGAACACGCGCCATTTGGTGGCGACGATCAGACCGGTGCGCAGCCCGCACCATGCCGGCCCGTCCACGCCTTGGGCGGTGCAGAAATCGCCCAGGGCCTCGGGTTCGATGAAGCCGTAGCGGATGAGATAGGCGCCCACGGCGGCCAGCGCCGCCAAAGCGATGCCCGACAGGGGGAGGCCCGCCCCGAGCAAGCCCGGGAAACGGGACGGGGACGGCGAAACGGGGATGGTCACGATGGGGTTCTCCGCGGGTTCATCCCTCCATCCGCACGTTCACCGGTCCCTTGACGTGGATGTCGGTCTGCGGATAGGGGAAGTCGATGTTGTTTTCGTGGAACAGGTCCCACATGCGCAGGTAGATTTCGCTTTTGATGTTGGACACGCCGCGCTGCGGGTCGTTGACCCATACGCGCAGTTCCAGGTTCACGGCGTTGTCGCCGAAGCCGCGCAGCAGGCATTTGATGGGGGGATTTTTCAGGATGCGTTCGAACTCGCCCCCGGCCTGCTCGGCCAGCGCGATCGCCTTTTTGACGTCGGATTCGTAGGAAATCCCCACCGGCAGGCGCAGGCGCACGAGATTGTCCGAATAGGACCAGTTTTCCACCGGCGTGCTGATCAAGTGTTCGTTGGGGATCAGGTGTTCGATGCCGTCGCGCGTCACCACCGAGACGTAGCGCGCGCCGATGGTGTTGATCCAACCGTACGAATTGTTGACCGCCACCACGTCGCCGGGTTTCACCGAGCGGTCCAGCAGCAAGATCACCCCGCTCAGCAGGTTGGCCGCGACCTTCTGCAAACCGAAACCGATCCCCAGGCCCAGGGCGCCGGAAAACACCGCCAACGCGGTCAGGTCGATCCCGGTGCTGTTGAGCGTGATCAGAATCGCCATGGTGACGAACAGCACGCGGGCCAGCTTGCCGAACAGCACGCGTTGCGACGGCGTCAACTGGCTGAAGTGCCGCAGCCGGGTTTCCACCACCTTGGCCGCCCAGTTGGCCAGCCACAAAAACACCACCAGCGCGATGATGCCCTTCGCCACCAACAGCAAGGACAAACGGAACTCGCCGATGTTGAGGGCGAGCTTGTCCAGGAACGCCAGCGTCGGATCCAACAAGCCGACAATGTCCAGCGCCGCCAAGGCCCACACGAACATGGCCGTGGCGCGCGACCACCAGGGGTCGGCGATGAAATTGAGCAGCAGGCGGATCCCCACCCAGGCGTTCAACAAGCTGCCCGCCACGGCGACGATGGCGATGGGCCAGTTCATCTGCGCCGCAGTGAACTTGGCCGCCGCGATCAACATCAGCCAGATGACCGGCATCAGCAGGGGGTAAAACACCTTGCCGATCCCGCCGCGCCACCGCTCCGCCCAGGGTTCGGCAAGGATGCGTTCCAGGATGTTCCGCACCGGCCGCGCCGCCGCGCGCGCCGTGTAGTAGGCCAGCCCCGGGAACGCCAGCTGAAGCAGATTGGGGATCACCAGGACATGGGCCTGCGTCCAGACGATCAGATCCTGGATCAGCTGATTGACCTGTCCGATGTCAACGGGGGGTTCCACGGCATGTCTCCCAAAGAGTTTCCCGGAGGGTACGGCGCGCCGCGCGCCCGCGCAAGAGGACGCATCACAGATCCCATGCGCGGTTGGAATCCAACGGTGCCTGATCGCGCGCCGTGGCGGTGTAGTCGCGAACCACATGCGCCACGCGAATGCGATACGACGTGAACAAGGCGTTGCGTCCCTGTTTTTGCGCCGCGCGGTGCTCAAGGGTGTTGCGCCACGCCGCGACGGCGTCCTCGTCGCGCCAGAACGACAGGCTGAGAATTTTTCCCTCGTCCGCCAGACTCTGGAAACGCTCGATGGAAATCAGCCCGTCCCGGCCTTCCAAAAACGTGCGCAGTTCCCCCGCTCGGCGAAGGTATTCATCCTTGCCTTCGGCGGATGGGTAAACTTCGAAAATCACGGCCAGCATGGGCGGCTCCTTACGCTTGCGGGGACGCGAGACTATCCGCATCGGCCAGAGTGGCCAATCGCCAATTGCCTCGCCGACATCTTGACGCCATGCTGGGGCCATGAGCAAGCCGGACGCCACTCTCCCGATATCCTCGCCGCGCGCCGCCTTTTGGCTGGGCGCGCGCGAAGCCGCGCGGGTGCCCATGGCGGTGATGGCGGCCAGCTTTTTGGGTTTCGGCACCTTGATCCGCGATCTCGACTGGTCGGTGTGGCTGGGCGTCTATTCCACCATCAGCACCTGGGCGCTGCCGGGCCAGATCGCCATGGCGGAAATGGCGGCGCGGGGCGCGCCGCTGGCGTCCATGGTGTTGGCGGTGGCGTTCATCAACGCGCGCCTGATGCCCATGGTGGCGTCCCTGCTGCCTCAGGTGCGCCGTCCGGGGATGTCGCTTGTGGTGCAATACGCGGCGGCGATGATCATCGCCGCCACCACCTGGGCGGGGGTGATGCGCCGCCTGCCGGACTTGCGGACGGAGGTGCGCTTCGCCTATCTCACCGGATACGGCGGCGCGCTCTACGCCATGTCGCCGTTCGCCACGGCGGCGGGCTATTTCCTGGCCGACCACGTGGCCCGTGAAGTGGCGATGGGGCTGGTGTTTCTCAACCCGCTCTATTTCATGCTGTTGTTCCTGGCGGGGCCGGGCAACACCGGGCGGTGGCTGGCGCTGGGTTTCGGCGCGGCGCTGGGACCGATGCTTTACACCATCCTGCCGGATTGGAGTTTGGTGCTGACGGGGCTTTTGGGCGGCACGGCGGCGTGGCTGATCGGACGGCGGAGGGCGCGGCATGGCTGACATTCCCTACACCCCCGTCCTGGCCATCACCCTGGCCGCCGTGGCGAGCTATCTGCCGCGCGCGCTGGGGGCGTTTTTGTCGGGGCGGATCGCGGCGTCATCCGGGGTCATCGAATGGATCACCTGCGTCACCTACGCGTTGATGGCGGGGCTGGTGGCGCGCATGATCTTGATGCCCATCGGATCCTTGGCGGCGACGCCGGACTGGATGCGGACCGCCGCCGCCGCCATCGCCCTGGCGGCGTTCCTGGCGTTTCGCAAAAGCATCGGCTGGGGCGTGTTCGCGGGCGCGGGCGCGCTGACGGCGATGGCGACCTTTCTCAATGGAACATGATTGCGGCCAGAAATCCCGTCAACGTCGACAGCCCGACGATGGAGCCACCCTTGAAATACGCCTCAGGCAGCATGGTTTCGGCGACCATGGTGAGCATGGCGCCCGCCGCCAGCCCTTCGATCAAAGCCAGATCGGCGGGATCCGCGCCGGAAAAATACAGGCTGCCCAGCGCTGCGCCGACCCCGGTGATGAGCATCAATGCCGTCCACATGCCGATCACGCGCACGGGGGAATACCCCTGCTCGCGCATGCCCGAGGAACTGGAAAGGGCTTCGGGATAGTTGGAAAAGAACAACCCCGCGATCAATGACATGCTGAAATGCTGATGCCCCACGCTGGCCCCGATGACCAGGGATTCCGGGATTCCGTCCAGCAAAATGCCCAGCCAAATCGCCAGCGGCACGCCGCCGTGGCTCACGCCTGCGGTTTTCAGATCCGCCACCTGGGGCAATAGGCGTCCGGCGTCCAGGTTCTTCACCGCCTGGTTCATCCATTTCAGAGCCAGCTTGGCGCGCAGGTTGTGTTTGCGTTCAAGGTATTCGGGAAAGCCTGCATCCTGGAGAAACCGGGCCACCTGACGATCCAGTTGCGGCATGCGCCGGATCAATCGGTCGAATTCGCGCCGCCGCATCACCCACGCCCGGGTCGGCGCGGTGGCCACCGCGCTTACCGTATGGCGCGACCCGGTGAGAAACGACATGGCGCCGAAAGCGTCGCCGCCACCAACCGTCACGGGCTGCGCGCCGTGGTCCGCAGGGTCCACCAGAACAACTTCGCCATCTTCGACAATGAAAAACCGGTCTGCGTCCGCCGCATGGTGAAAAATTGTCTCACCCTTCTCATAGGTCCGACTGAACAGGTCCGAGGCGATCTCCGCCAAGTCGTCGTCGGGCAGGCCCGCGAAGATGGGGGCGCGCTGGATACCGTAGGCCATGGTCATGAAATGCTCGGCGCGCCGTTCGATTTCCACCGCCTCACCGGGCAAGCCGCCCCGGCCAATGATACGCAAGGACTCTTCGCGCCAGGTTTTCAGTTCTTGCGGTGGAACGGCGTGGCGGCGCGTGAGGTAAGACTCCAGTTCGCCGGTCTCGAGAAACGCCGCCATTGCCGCGCGCAAGTGAGGGGAGCGCACCAGCAGACTTTCGAGATCCTCACGTGGGATGGCCCAGACACGCGTCTCGGTGCGCGTCACGGCGCACAGGGCATGGGGGGCGCCGGCCAGAAACGCCATGCGTCCGAAGGTGTCCAAGGGCCCGGCCTGCGTGACGGTGGCGGCGTCCGTGCCGTCAAACAAGTCCACCGTTCCGGATTTGACGATGAACAGATGGTCGGCGGGGTCGCCGATGCGGTACACCGTATGATCCGCCGGGTAGGATAGCAGCACGGCGGAACCGGCCAGATCCTCGGCTTCGCGGGCGGGCAGGGTTTCAAACAGGCGTATCCGCCCCAGGCTGCCCAGCACCCGGTACAACATGTGCCGGCGGCGGCGTTGCATGTAATAGATCAATGTCGATGATTTGCGCAGAAAGCCGCCTTGGCTGTTGACAATCTGGTTGAGGCTAACGAACAGCGCGCCGCCCAGCACGCACCCCACTGCGAGCGGCAGGTGATGGCCGGCGTCCACGGCCCGGGCCACCAAGTCCACGGCCAGCGCCGCCAACAACGCGCCGCCGCCGAACGCCAGCAGGAACGCCACCATGCGATCGCCCGGACGCCACACCAAAACGGTGAGCGAGCCCAATGGCAGAGACGCGGCGCTGACGATGCCGAAAAAAAACGCGGACATGAGAAGGGATTCGGCCATACATGGGCACCCGGTTTGGAAAATGGTTGGACACGCTATGGGTATTTGATTGCAAATTTTTGACGGCGCTCTATATCCCCCATTCACGCAGCCGTAACATGACCGTGTTACGCAGGCGCGTTTCCCGTTTCCGCATCCGGAGTTCCTCCCCATGTTTTCCGCTTCCCCCGTCCCCAACCGTTGGCTCGTGGTGCTCGGCGCGATTTTCATTCAGCTCAGCCTGGGCGCGATCTACGCCTGGTCGGTGTTCACGCCCGCGTTGAAGGCCCAGGGGTGGTCGCGGCTCGACACCCAGGTGGGGTTCGCCGTGGGGCTGGTCACCTTCGCGGTGGTGATGGTGTTCGCCGGTCGGCGGTTGAACAAGCTGGGGCCGCGCAAGCTGGCGATCACGGGCGGCGTCACCCTGGGCGCGGGATATGCGTTGGCGGGGCTTCTGGGCGGCACGGATTTCTGGGCGGTGTGCCTGGGCGTCGGATTGATCGGCGGCGCGGGCATCGGGCTCGGCTACGTCGTGCCCATCGCGGTGGGCATGCGCTGGTTTCCCGACAAAAAGGGCATGATCACCGGCCTCGCGGTGGCGGGGTTCGGCTTCGGCGCCATGGGCTGGGTCAAGCTGGCCGGGGAGTGGGGCCACCTGATCGAAGTTCACGGCCTGGCGGGCACCTTTCTGATCTATGGCGCGGCCTTCGCCGCCCTGATCCTGTTGGGCAGCGCGTGGATGCGCATGCCTCCCGAAGGCTGGTGGCCGGAAGGGTTCGCGCGCACCGCCCAGGCGGCGGCCAAGGGGCGGGAAAATTTCACCGTGGGCGAAATGTTCCGCACCCCGCAATTCTACCTGATCTTCCTGACCTTCGCGGTGAGCGCCGGCGCGGGGCTGATGTCGATCGGCCTGATGAAGCTTTATCCCATGGAAGCCCTGCAGGCTGCCGGCTACGGCCCCGTCGAGGCCAGCGCCATCGCCGGCACCGCCATGGCGGTGTTCTTCAGCATCGCCAACGGCGTCGGGCGCATCGCCTGGGGCGTGCTCAGCGACCGGTTCGGACGGCGGCGTTCGGTGGTGGTGATGACCGCGACCCAGGCCGCCGTGCTGTTCGCCTTCACCGCGATGGCGGGGAACGAATACCTGCTGTATCTCGGCGCGGCGCTGATCGGCTTCAATTTCGGCGGCAACTTCGCCCTGTTTCCGGCCCTGACCGCCGACATTTTCGGCAATGAACGGGTGGGCCAGAACTATCCCTACGTGTTCCTATCCTACGGCGTGGGCGGCTTGGCCGGACCGATGCTGGGCGGAGTGCTGGGCGACATGGGGAACTTCCCGTTGGCGTTCTCCATCTGCGCCGGGGCGTGCCTGGCGGGCGCGGCGGCGACGGCGCTCATCCATCACCCCGACCACGAGGAAGCCACCCATCACGCCAGCGTGCATGGGTTCCTGCACCAGATGCATTGGGATCACCTGGAAGAGGTGGTCGACCATGCGCTCCATCCCGACCATTACCGGCGGGTGAGCAACGACCACAAGGATCCCCCCAGCGCCGCGGCTTAAGCGTTTTTTTAACCGTTCCGGGTGAAGCTGGTTCCATCGGGTTCCAGCGAAAGGGCGGGGAAATGACGCAGGTCTTCGGCATTATCGGTTTCATTCTGGCCTTGGTGGCGTTGTTCGTGGCGAGCGAAATCATGCGCCGCGCCACTCACCGCCACAACGAACTGCAGACCGCTCTGGTCCGCACGCAAAAGCAGCTGGCCGGGGTGGAAGGCAAGATCCACACCCTGGAAGTCCAGCTTGACGACATGGACCGCCAGCGCAAGCGCCAGGCGGAAACCATCGCCGCATTGGCCGCCAAGGCCGAGGCCGCGCGCCACAACGCCTCCGTTCCCGCCGTCTCCGAAATGTCCCAATTCTCCCCGCCCGATACCCGGCGCGTCGGCTGATCCCCATGTTGGCGTTGCAAAGCCTGTTCGGCCTCGCGCTGTTGACCGCGGCCGCCTGGGTGTTGAGCGAGAATCGCCGTCGGCTGGGCTGGCGTCTGCCCGTGGCCGGGATCGGGCTACAGGTGCTGATCGCGCTTTTGCTGTTGAAAGTTCCCGGGTCCGGGCAGGTGTTCATATGGCTGAACGCCGCCGTTCTGGCCATCGACGACGCCACCAAGGCCGGAACCGCGTTCGTGTTCGGCTATCTGGGCGGCGGCGATCTGCCGTTCGCCGAGCCCTATCCCGGCGCGGGGTTCATCCTGGCGTTCCAGGCGCTGCCCATCGTGTTGGTGATGAGCGCGCTGTCGGCGGTGCTGTTCCATTGGGGCGTGCTGCCGCGCGTGGTGCACGGCTTTTCATGGGTGTTGCGGCGCAGCTTCGGCATCGGCGGCGCGGTCGGCGTGGCGGCGGCGGCCAACGTGTTCGTCGGCATGGTCGAAGCACCGCTTCTGGTGCGCCCGTATCTGGCGCGCCTCACGCGCTCCGAGCTGTTCATGGTGATGACGGTCGGCATGGCGACCATCGCCGGAACGGTGATGGTGCTGTACGCCGTGTTCCTGGGAAGCGTCCTCGACGGCGCGCTGGGGCATCTGTTGGCGGCGTCGCTGATTTCCGCCCCGGCGGCGCTGATGGTGGCGCGCATGCTGGTTCCACCCCAGGACGGCGACGGGGACGGCGAGGACGCGGACTTCCGCCTCGCCGGGTCCGAGGCCCATTCCACCATGGACGCGGTGACCCAGGGCACGATGAACGGGCTCGCGCTGTTTCTCAACATCCTGGCCATGCTGGTGGTGTTCGTGGCGCTGGTGAGCCTGGTCAACCAGATGCTGGGCCTGCTGCCGGACGTGGCGGGCGCGGCGCTGAGCCTGGAACGGATGCTGGGCTGGCTGCTGGCCCCGGTGGCGTGGGCCATCGGCGTGCCGTGGGATCAGGCCCCCCAGGCGGGCGCGCTGATGGGGGTTAAGACGGTGCTGAACGAATTCATCGCCTATCTTCAGCTTTCGAAGCTGCCTGAAGGCGCGCTCGACGCGCGAAGCACGCTGATCATGACCTATGCGCTGTGCGGCTTCGCCAATTTCGGATCGCTCGGCATCATGCTGGGCGGGCTGTCGGCCATGGCCCCAGAACGGCGCGCCGAGATCGTCGGCCTGGGCCTGAAATCCATCCTGTCTGGCACGCTGGCCACCCTGATGACCGGGGCGGTGGTCGGGGTTTTGATGGGGTGACGCGGCCGCTCAGCCCTTGTCGCTGACGCCCGCCTGTTCGAAGGTCATCATGCCGTTGTGGCACGCGACGGCGGCCTTCAGGAGGCTCACCGCCAGCGCCGCGCCGGTGGCTTCGCCGAGCCGCATGTCCATGTCCAGCAGGGCGCGCTTGCCGATCTTTTCCAGCAGCGCTGCGTGCCCCGGCTCCTGGCTGACGTGGCCGACCTGGCAATGATCCAGGACGCCGGGCGCCAAAGCGTGCAGCGTGGCGGCGGACGAGGTGGAAACATAACCGTCGAGCATCACCGGCACGCGCAACAGCCGGGCCGCCAGAACCGCGCCCGCGATGGCGGCCATTTCGCGACCGCCGAAGTGGCGCAACACCTCGAGGCCGTCGCCGAGGGCGGCCTTGTGCAGGGCCACGGACCGCGCCACCACGTCGATCTTGCGGCGCACGCCGTCGCCGTCCAGCCCCGTGCCCGCGCCGCACCACAGCGCGGCTTCGCCGCCGAACAGCGCGTGGCAGATGGCCGCCGAAGCGGTGGTGTTGCCGATGCCCATTTCGCCCAGGCACACCACGTCGGACGCGGCATCCACCACGTGCATGCCGAAATCGATCGCGCCCGCGCATTCGGTCTCGCTCATGGCCGGTTCGACGCTGAAATCGCGGGTCGGGTGGTCGAGGTCCAGGATCTCCACGCACAGGCCCGCGCCGACGCTTTCGCACATCTGGTTGATGGCGGCGCCGCCGTGTTCGAAGTTGTGCACCATCTGTTTCGTAACGTCGGCGGGGAAGGCCGAAACGCCCTGCGCCACGATGCCGTGGTTGCCCGCGAACACATGCACGTTGGGCGTCGCCAGACGCGGCGGGTAGCGGCCCTGCCACGTCGCCGTCCAGGCCGCGAGCTGTTCGAGACGCCCCAAAGACCCCGCAGGCTTGGTGAGCCGCGGTTCGCGGGCGCGGGCGGCGGTCTCGGCCTCGGCGTCGGGGCCGGGAAGATCGGCGATGAGCGCGCGCACGTCGTCGAACGAGGAGATCTTGGGCAGCTTGGTCATGGATCGGACTCGCGGTTGGCCGGAAAAACTCTTACAGTTGGAAGACCGTAGGCCTTGTCACAAGTCATGTAAAGGCCATGTGAGGGAGGGTGTCGTGAAACGGGACGGGATATCGGGACTGGCGCGGTTCGCCGTGGCGTGGCTGTTCCTCACCCGCGTGCCGTTGCCTGTCCGGGTGAACTTGCCGGACGGCGCGGCGGACGCGCAAGGGGGGAAATCCGACGGCATGATCCCGCTGGCGGCGACGGTCGCCGCCTGGCCGGTGGTGGGCCTGGGCATCGGCGTCGCCTCCGGGGGGGCGCTGTGGGCCGCCGCCATGCTGGGCCTTCCCCCCTTGGCCGCCGCGTTCCTCGGCCTGGCGGTGGG
>JADGBG010000054.1 GCA_015231605.1 Alphaproteobacteria bacterium
GAACGCCCCGGGCGGGGTCGCTGCGGCCGGCATGCTGGCCGCGCTTCCGGTCCAGCCGCAGGCCGGCGCCACGGGTGGCGGCGGTGGCGGCGCGCCGGCGATCATGGCCAATGCGCCCATGCCGCATACCGACGGCCGCGCTCAGATGGTTTGCACCATGTGCCACAAGATCATCGATCCGGGCGCCGCGCCGCGCATCTCCGCCAACGCGCAGTCTCCGCACCCCGATGGCCGCACCAAGACGCCGTGCAACGCCTGTCATACCGTCAAGGGGCAGGCCGCCGGCATGGTGAACGCGCCGGGACAGATGGCGGGGCAGGCGGCGGCCAAGCCCAAAGCGGCCGTGCCGACCGAATTCGCCTGGATGGGCATCGAAATCGAGAATTTCAACCCCGTGCAGACCAACGTCCCGCAACAGGTGGGTGTCGAGCCGCTGAAGGGCGCGGTCGTTGGGGAACTCACTCCGGGTTCGAAGGCCGAAAAGGCCGGATTGCAGGTCAACGACATCATTCTCGAGGTCAACAACCAGCCGGTCGCCAACCCGGCACAGATGGACGCGGCCATCAAGACCGCGTCGAATCGCAACGACAACCTGCTGCGGGTGTTCCGCAACGGGCGTGATTTTTTCGTATTCATTTGATGCAAGCGCGAACGCAAGGCGCGGGAACCGATAGATGAGCGGCAAGAAAGACAAGGGCGATCAATGGAGCGATTTGTTCGAGGTGTCGCCGTGGGCGCGCAGCGAAGGCGCCCGGCGCGCGCCGTCCGTCGCCCAGACGCACATCGCGTCCTCGTTCGCGCAGCACGCCAAGGGGCCGAGCCTGCTGGAGGCGGAAAACCCGTGGCGGGCCGCTGACGAGGTTTCGGATGCCGAAAACGCGACCGCGGACGTCGACGTCGAGGCGCAAGCCGTTGAACCCGCCGCCTCCCTGGCGGAATTGATCGAGGCCTCCGAGGGCGACGAGGTTGACGAGACGCCTCAAGAGGAAACCGCCGAAGACGCGCCTATGGAAGAAGCTTCCCAGGCGGAAGCGACGGAAGAGCTGCAAGACGCCGCCGTCGAGTTGCCGCAAGAGGAAACCGCCGAAGAGACGCCTTTGGAAGACGCGCCTCAAGAAGAAGCGGCGGAAGATCCGCAAGATGTTGTCGCCGATGCGCCGCATGAGGAAACCGCCGAAGAAGCGCCTCAAGAGGGAAATGATGCAGAGGCCGAAACCGCGCAACGGCAAGACGCGGTGGCCGAACACGAAACTGGCACAGTCGAAATGACGAACGAAGGGGACACGGAGATGACCGCGAAGACCGAGACGATGACGCCGCCCTCCAAGGCGCAAGCCGCCGCCGAGCCGGTGAAGCCCGCCGCCAAGAAAACCGCCGCGCCCAAGAAACCCGCCGTGAAGGCATCCAAAAGGGCCGCGCCCAACACCCGGGAAATTCCCGTCGAAGACCTGTTCAACGGCGTGATCAACGCGCTGGGCAACGGTCTTGGCTACATCATCGACGGCACGCTCCAGGTGGCGCGCGGCGCGTCCGAAAACGTCGGGCCGGTTGCCGACAACATCGGCGGGGCGGTGAAGTCCGGCGCGGGCGTGGTCGCCGGTGGCGTCAAGGCCGGCGCGGATGCCGTCACGGGCGGCGTGAAAACCGGCGCGGTCGCCGTCACCGGTGGCGTCAAGGTCGGCGCGGCTTATGTGACCGGCTTCGTCGGCGGTCTGTTCGGCAAGTCCGAACCCGCCACGACCGAGGCCGAAACCGTGCAGGCCGCCATGGAAGAAAAAACCGAGGATAAGACCGAAGGAAAAGCCGAAGACGTCAAGGCGGACTGAACCGTCCGCCGATGGCGCGGCCCCGGTTGGGGGACACCGGAGCCGCGTGCAGCGAGAGGAACACATATCGTTGGGCATAACGTTCGGACGGTAAAGGATTGGAAATGGCCAAGAAAATCGAAGAAGAAAAAGAAACCGCTGGCAAACGCCTGATCCTGGGTGTTGATCTCGGCACGTCGCGCACGGCCGTGATGTCGTCGCGCGGCGCGAAGCAATTGTTTCGCACCGTGGTCGGCTATCCCAAGGACATCATCGGGCTGAAACTTTTGGGCCATCCCTACGTGGTGGGCGAGGATGCTCTGGAAAAACGGTCGTTCCTCGACGTCAAGCATCCTCTGGAAGACGGCGTGCTGCGCGAATTCACGGAGCGCGACATCGAAATCGCCCGTCACTTGATGGCGCACCTGGTGAAGGTGTCCAAGGCCCGCGAGGAAGACGAACTGTGCGCCATCATCGGCGTTCCGGCGCGCGCCTCGGCGGCCAACAAGGGGGCGCTGCTCAACTTGGCGAAGGAAGTCATGTCCACGGCTCTGGTCGTGTCCGAGCCGTTCATGGTCGCCTACGGCCTGGGCAAGCTGCTCAACACCATCATCATCGACATCGGCGCGGGCACCACGGACTTGTGCGGACTGCGGGGCGCGGTTCCCGACAACGAGGACCAGATCACGCTGACCAAGGCCGGCAACTACGTGGACGAACGCCTGCGCGCGCTGATCGAAGAGGCCCACCCCGGCGTCCAGATCAACAAGTACGTCGCCTGCGACATCAAGGAACAGCACGCCTTCGTCGGCGAGGCCAAATCCCCGGTCGAGGTGGAATTGCGCCGCGACGGCCGCCCCGCGACGGTCGACGTCACGGCCCAGGTGCGCACCGCCTGCGAATCCCTGGTTCCGGACATCCTGGAAAGCATCGAATATCTGGTGCGCCGCTTCCAGCCCGAGGATCAGCCGACGGTTCTCAAGAACATCGTGCTGGCCGGCGGCGGTTCGCGCATCAAGGGACTGGACACCTTCCTGACCGACAAACTGAGCGTGTTCGGCCCGGTCAAGGTGAGCTGCGCGCCGGATCCGACGTTCGACGGCTGCAACGGCGCCTTGAAGCTGGCGCAAGAGCTGCCGCCGCAGTATTGGTCCGAACTGGGCGACAAAATCGGTTGAGCCGCGGCTCGTCCGTGAGGGAACGGAAAGAGGAAAGGGCGCCATATGGCCTCGATCGAACTGGAAGTGGGGCACGGCCTCGCCGGAACGGACGCCGCCGAAAGGTTGGACGGCGTGTTCCAGGCGAAGAAAAGCCAAAGCTCCGTCTTTCAGAACGTGGATTTCACCCGCGAGGGCACGGATTTCAGCTTTTCGGGCAAAGTCAAGGGCGTGAAGGTTAAGGGGTTGATGCAGGTGCGGGACAATGCGGTGAACGTCACGGTCGAGGTCCCCTGGACCGCGATGGCGTTCAAGGAGCCCGCCAGCCGTCAGATCCGCGAATTTTTGGAGGCGAACCTGGGATGAACTGGGTGTTTGGTCATATCGCCGTCCGTGGGGCGGTTTGGTGGAGGGGCGCGCGGTGCTGTCGCTGATCCTCTACATGATCGCCGGTGCGTTCATCGTCCTGTTCGCCTCGCAGAACCTGGACGTCGTCACGGTGTTCCTGGTCCTCGGCCCGCCCTTGCAGGTGCCGTTGATCGTGGTGATCGGCATGTCGTTCATGATCGGGTTCGTCACCGCCATCATGGTGGTGCTGCGCAAGGCTGTGAAGAAACAAACGAGAAAAACCGGGCACGAGATCGTCGGGCGTTAAGTCCTGTGATCCACGGCCCATTACGGTTAGGATGAAACCATGTTCTATTTCCTGCTTGGCGTGATTGTCGGCGCACTGGCTTTCAAGCTATACCGCGTCAACAAGTTCCAGAAATACCGGCGCGCCATTCTCGAGGAGGCTCTCTACGAGCTTCGGGAAGTGGAACGGTCGAACGAGAAGAAGGATTGACGGCGCCGGCTTCGGCGGGCGTGAACGCAACAACGTGTTGACAGATACATGCGGTACACAAAATGAGATATTCCAAGTGTGTTAAATGCTCTCGAACCGTAGGCTGGGTTGGTCTCGCGACCAACACGGTCTTGATGTTCATGAAGGGCTTCGTCGGTATGGTGTCCGGGTCCCAGGCCCTGGTCGCCGACGCCATGTACTCGGCCAAGGACGTCATCACGTCGTTGCTGGTTATCGTGGGCATGAACGTGTCCGAGCGTCCGCTCGACAAGGACCACCCCTACGGTCACGGAAAGATCGAATTCATCCTGTCGCTGTTCGTGAGCGTGTTGTTCATCATCGTCACGGGCTACCTGTTCGTGCACGCGGTGACGACGCTGTTCAACTCCCGGGCTCATTCCGCGCCGCATCTGATCGCGCTCTGGGCGGCGTTGGTGTCGGTGGCCGTGAACGTGGGCATGTATTTCTATTCCCGCTGCGTTTCGGTGGAAACCAACAGCCCGATCGTCAAGACGCTGTCCAAGCACCACCACGCCGATGCCTCCGCGTCGGGGATGGTCGCGCTCGGCATCATCGGCGCCCACTATCTCAACATGCCGTGGATCGACACCGCGGTCGCGGTCCTGGAAACCATCCACCTGATGTACCTGGGCGGCGACGTGTTCATGGACGCCACCAAGGGCCTGATGGACAAGAGCCTCGGCAAGAACGCGCACAAGCGTCTGGCGCATTACGTCAGGGGCGTCGAGGGCGTGAAGGAACTCAAGCGGATCCGCACCCGCCACGTCGGCCAGGAAGTGTCCGTGGAAATCGTCATCGGCGTGGACGCCGAAATGAGCGTGGCCGAATCCTTCGAATTGACCGAACTGGTCAAGGACATGATCTACGACGAAATTCCGCACATCGGGCTTCTTCAGGTGACCGCCGAGGCCCACGAGGAAGACGCCGAGGCTTTGGAGGACATCCGCGAACAGTGGAAGAAGTCCATGGCCGGTCAGGAAATGGAGACTGAAGGCGCGTGAGCGCCGCCGCCCGCGCGGTTTCGCCGCGCGACCTTGGCATCAGAAGGTGAAGACAGATGAGTTCAGCCAGTAAAAAAGGCATCAAGCTCGCGGACAACACGATTTTGTTCTGCGAAAAACCGTGGAAGATCCCGGCCATGGCGTTGACGGCGCTGGTCGCCCTGACGTTCGCCTGGGGGTTCTATATCCTCGACACCTACCGGGAAGGCTACATCGATGACGTCGAAGACCTGTCGGTGACCGAATTCCTGTTCCGCAACACGGCGACGCCGGACGTCCAACAGCTCTACAGCATGGTTTCTCCGGCCGTGGTGGGCATCGCGGGACGCGGCGTCAACGGCACCACGGTGAGCTCGGGCGCGATCCTCAGTTCGTCGGGCTACGTCATGACGACGCTGCACAGCGTGGCGAACCTCACCGACATCGACGTGTTGGTGAAGACCGCCACCGGGATGAAGCGCTATCCGGCGCAGATCGTGAAGTCGCAACCGGCCCACGATCTGGTGCTGTTGAAGATGCTGACCAATGACCGCTTCCTGTACTTCAAACTGGCGGACCCGAACGCCACCGCCGCCGGCATGCCGGTGTTCGGTTTCGGTCAGTCCGGCAACGGCCAGACGGTGGTGAAGCAGGGCGCGGTGCAGTCCACGAACATGGCGCTGACGGCGGGGAACATGAACATTTCCCACCTGCTCGGCACCGATGCGATTTATTCCTGGGAACAGAACGGCGGACCGCTGGTCAACGTGCGGGGCGAATTGGTCGCCATCGGCGTGGCCCTGGCGTCGCCGTCGGGACGGGTCGAAGGCTTCGCGGTTCCCGCGCAGGTCATCATGGCCCACTTCCAGGACGTCGTAAATTTTAATCAGCCCCAGCCGGTTAACTTCGCCGCGGCTGCTGGGGCTGCACAGCCTGTACAGGCGGCGGCGACCATTTCCAACAACGGCGCGACCGGTCCCCAGGCGGTGCAGGGGACGACCGGCGGCGCCTCGTCGTGGTGGGCCATGGCCCGCCAGCAACTCGTCCAGAGCCAAGGCGGCCAGACGGCCGCGACGCCGGGCGCCATGGGGCTCAACGTGGCCTTCGTCGCGGCCGCGCCGGATCCCATCATTCCGGCCGACACCGAACATCTTCTGAGCGGGCGTATCGGCGGCTACCATATCGCGGACATCATCGGCCTGGCGTTGCTGGGTCTGGCGGCCGGCGTGACCGGCGGCATGATGACCATGGGCGGCGGCATTCTTCAGGTCGCCGGCATGATGGCGATCTTCGGTTACGGCATGTACCTGATCCGCCCGGTGGCCTATCTCACCAACGTTTTCGTCTACGGCGGCGCGGCGTTGCGCAACAACAAGTCCGGCCTGGTCATGAGCGAGAAGGTCAAATCCCTCGCCCCGTGGGCGGTGCTGGGCGTCATCGGCGGTTACTTCATCGGCAACACGCTCGGCGATCACGCCATCGCCACGCTGCTGGGCGCCTTCGCCCTGGTGATGGCGGCCAAGGGGCTGCACGAAATTTTCGGCCCGCACATCGATGAAATCCTGGTGCGCGGCGATGACGACGGCGATTTGCTCGACGAAGACGCCGACACCATCCTTGACGACCTGCTGGAAGGCGAGGACCGCAGCCGCAACGAAAGGGCCGACAAGGCCGCCGCGCTGGTCAAGAACGGCCTGTTGGGCACGCCCATGGGCTTGGTGAGCGGTATTCTCGGCATCAGTGGCGGCGTGGTGGAAGTCCCGTTGCAACGCTTCTTTGGCGGGCTGTCCCTGCAAAATGCTATCGCCACCAGTTCGGTGCTGGTGTTCTGGGCGTCGCTGGCGGGGGCGATCGTGTCGTTCGCGCACGGCACCGCCGCCGGTCTGATCGAATGGCAGGCCCCGTTGGTCCTGGCGGCGATCATGATCCCCGGCGCATACGTCGGCGGCCGTCTGGGCGCGCGCTTGATGAAGGTTCTGCCGGTGATCACGCTGAAATGGTTCTACACCATCGTCATGACGGCGATCGCCGTGAAGCTTTTGTTGTTGAAATAAGAAACCGGATAACGGTCGGGAGAAACCTCGGTGTCCAAAGAGCCCATACACATGAACGGAAAACTGCTGGTCGGCGGCATTTCGCTGGCCGCCATCGCGGTTTTGCTGATCACGGGCCTGTTCGGGGACGGTCTGGGGCGCAAGGCCGCGACCAAGGACCTGGCCGCCGTCTCGGCGGGCGCCGACATGATGGCCAACGAGGCCCCGGCCGTGACCCCGTTCGTCGGCGGCATCCAACCGGGGCTGGGGGCGCCCGTGGTGATTCAGGCCGCCGCCGTGGTGGAGGCACCGCCCATCGACGAAACGGGCGGCATTCCGCCGTATTTCCCGCCCAAGCTGCAACTTTCCGAGGCCCACTGGCAGGGCATGGACGTGTGGCCGTTGAGCGTGGTCAACCGCAAGAAAATGCGCTATCCCGACTGGGTCGAGGGACTTTTGGTCGACGAAGTGAGCCTCAATTCCGCCCGGTCCGGCATGCAGGGCGGCGACGTGATCGTCAACGTCGGCGACGCGCAGGTGAAGACGCTGGAGGAATTCCAGCTCCAGTCGCGCAGCTGGCGCAACGCCCAGGAGGTTCCCATCACCGTTTTGCGCAAGGGCAACTGGGACCCCGACACGGGCTTTTACAAGATGAAGACCTTGACCTTCACCGTGCGCGGCCTTCCCGATCTCGGCTTCGCGCAGGTGGAAGGCGCGCCGATGATCCTGCCGGGCGATCCCCGTCCGCACGGCTATCGCGGCCCGTGCACCGATTGCCATACGGTCGGCAAGGGGCTTGAACTGGCCCCGGATCCGGACCTGATTTCGCTGCCTCCGCCGCCCATCACCGTGGTGCAGGCGAGCCGCGAGGAACGCCCTCACGAAGACCGCGGCCCGTGCGCCGCGTGTCATCTGGTAAAAAAATAAAATCCAACAACAAGGCTCAATGCTATGACCCGAAAAAAGAACAATCAGGATTTTTCCGACGCTCTTGGCCTGTACCTGCAATCGGTCGTGCTGATCGCGCGCAAGATCTCGTCCAACCTGGTGACGAGCTTCCAGAACGCCTTCACCATCGACGAGGAAACCCGCGCCGCGTATTTCCGCGAAAAGGGCCTGGAGCACGCGCGCAAGGGCCGTTACGCCCGCGCCATTCCGTTGTTGGAGCCGGTGATCGACGCCGACCCCGACAACGTCGAGGTTCTGATGTATCTGGGTCTCGCCTACCTCAAGACCGGGGAAGGGGAGTTGGGCCGGGATTTCCTTGAACAGGCCCACAAGCTGGACAAAGACAACCTGAAGATCGCCATGGTCCTGGGCACGGCCTACGTGCAGACCGAGGACTATGAAAAGGCGATCCCGCTTCTCGAGCAGGTGGTCGAGGAACAGCCCGACAACTTCCACGTCACCTTCAAGCTGGGCGTGGCGTACGACAACCTCAAACAGCATGACAAGGCTATCGAAAAATTCCTCGCGGCGTCCGAACTGCGTTCCGATGAAGCCAAGGTCTACCGCGCCATCGGCTTCGCCTACGAACAGAAGGGCGACCATGAAAGCGCGGTGACGTATTTCAAAAAGGCGAACGAAAAGGGCGATGACGAGTAAGGTTTGAAACCGGGCTCGGTGTGATCACATGGCAGATATATTCAACAAATTCGGCGCAAAAGACATGAACCAGCAACGCCTGCGGCGTTCCGAGGCCTTGCTGGCGCAATTGTACCGCGACGAGGTGGATCCGCCGTTCACGGTTCCGAACATCCCCGGCTTGCGGGTGATGGCGGTGCTGTCGGTGATCTCGATTCTCCTGTTTTCCGCGACGTTGTTCTACAAGTTCAACAACTTCATCATGCTGCGTGAGGAAGTGTTCACCAAACAGGGCAACCTGGAATCGTCCATCCAACGCCGCCATAACCTGTTCGGCAACCTCATCAACGTGGCCTTGAACCACGCGGCGTTGGAGCATGCGGTGTTCGCCAACACCTCGAAGATGCGCAGCGATCTTGTCCAGAGGGCCAAGGAGCAGGGCATGTCCCTGGACCAGTTGTTGGGCGGCGGCGCGGGCGCCGGCGCCGGCGCCGGCGCTACGGGGGCTTTGGCCGACGAGATCAAAGGCATTGATGAATTGCTCAAGGGCGGGAATTTCGAAGCGTCCCTGGGCCGCCTGATGGCCGTGGTCGAACAATATCCCAATATCCAGTCGTCCCAGACCTATCATCAGCTGATGACGTCCCTGGTGGAAATGGAAGACCTGATCGCGACCCGGCGCGTGGAATACAACACGGCGCTGCGCGAATACAATATGGCGATTTCGAAGTTTCCATGGTATCTGTTGGCGCAGATCACCGATTTCGGGCGCCTCGACTATTTCAGCATTGCGAAGAACAGCGATGTCGCTCCGGTGGTCACGCAGGAGCAATTGGAACGGCTCAATCCCTTGCGAGAACATGAGGGGAACTGAGACATGATCTGGATGAGTATCGTGCGGGCGGGCACGGTGGTTTCCCTAGCCGCGGCGGCCTTGCAGCTGTATGATCACGCGATGCGGGAAATCAAGCCGAACCGCATCTACACGACGCGCGAGGCCGCCCGTTTTTTGGGAATTGGACGGCGCGCCGTGATCGAATTGATCAAAAGCGGTCAGCTTACCGGTAAGCTGGCGAAGAAGAACTATCGAATCCCTGGGCAAAGCATTTTGGATTATTTGAGCAAATGAAATCTCCGCGTTGTAGAAAATGCCGTGAAGAGGTCATCTGGTGGGCCTTTTTCGTGAACATTGCTCAGACGGGCTACAAGGGCCTCCTGGGCGTGCTGAGCGGTAGCGCCGCCCTGGTCGCCGACTCCATGCACTCGGGTGCGGACGTGGTCGCCAGTGCCGTGACCATGGCCAGCGTCAAGCTGTCGGGGCGTCCCGCCGACGACGACTATCCGTACGGATACGGGAACGTCCAGTTCATTTCCTCGTCCATCGTCGGACTGATCCTGATCTTCGGCGCCCTGTACCTGATCTACGAATCCATTTCCAAGATCGTCGCCGGCGACATCGCGGCGCCCAGTGCGATGGCCGTGTTCGGCGCGGGCATCTCGATCGTCACGAACGAACTGATGTATCGTTACCAGAACTGCGTGGGCACCGAAAACAACAGTCCGGCCATCATCGCCAACGCCTGGGACAACCGGTCAGACGCCATGTCGTCGCTGGCCGTGCTGGTGGGCATCGCGGCGGCCGTTATGGGCTTCCCCATCGCCGACAACCTGGCCGCCATCGGCGTCGGCTTCATGGTGGCGAAGATCGGCATCGAACTGAACGTCGACGCCATCGACGGTTTGATGGATTCCTCGGTCGATACCGACGTTCTGACCGAAGTCTACGATATCGCCAAGGGCATGCCCCAGGTTCTGGACGTGCATTACCTGCGGGGCCGCAACGTGGGCGAAGACGTGCACCTGGACATCAGCATCTGCGTGGACGGCGAACTGAAGGTCTACGAAAGCGATTTCATCTCCGACGCCGTGCGCAACCGCATCTATTCCAACGTCGACCACGTCACCGATGTGCAGGTGTCCGTGATTCCCGTCCGCCAGGAAGTCAAAACGCGCAACTGGCGGCGCTTGCCGAAATTCGTGAAGCAGGCGACGGAATCGGACTAACGCCGTCATCGGGACGCAAGGAACGCCGTAGCCGCGGCGGGTTGCAGGGGACGCCACATGGGCATGAGCACGGAGCAATGGATTGTCGCGGGCGGGATCGGATTCGTCCTCGCGCTGATCGTCACGGCGATGCTGCCCGATGACGTCTGGGACAGCGACATCTATACCCCGGAATTGGCGATCGCCAACGTCACCATGGCGGGCGCCGGCACGGCCGCTCCGGGCATGGGGGCCGCGCCGCAGGCGTCTTCGCGCATTTCCAACATCCCCCAGGGGTTTGCCAGCGCGCCGCAGGGCGGTCAGGGATTGATGTCCCAGCAGCCCCAGGTCCAGCATCCGGGCACCGCCAACACGTTTCAGGCCATGGATCCTCAGGCCATGGACCCGCAGGCCGTGGACCCGCAGACGTCGTGGGCGCGTCCCGCCGCCATGCCGGGGCTTACGCCGTTCAACCGCGCCACCACCGAACGGTTCTCCGGGACCGTGCACAGCAACATCCACCGTGGCGCCGACATGGGCTGGGGCCAGGTTCACATCTGGATTTCCAACGGCGTGGGCGACAGCAAGGAACTGTCCCTGGCGCCCGGCTGGTATTTGGAATACCTGGGCTGCCCTGTGTTCAACGGCGACCGCGTCAAGGGCGTGGCCTTCAACTTCGACAAGACCACCGCCACGGGCGTCACCCACTACGCCAAGGACATCACCGTGAACGGCAAGACCTGCCGTTTGCGCAATGATGAAGGCTTCGCGCTCTGGTCCAACCAATTGCGCTAGGGGGTGGACGCATGAGCCCCCGCGCGCTTCTGGACAAAATCCTCAAAGCGAAATGGAGCATCCTGTTGCTGCTCGCCATCGTTGGCGTGGCGCTCGGCTGGGAAAGCTTCAAGGAAAACAGCCGCACCTTTTCGGCGGGTTTGACCCAGCGCCGGGTCGAGGGCGTGTTGATGGGCCGGTTCGCCCAGCCCACCGAACAGGGGGTGTTGGGCACGCTCGGAAAACTGTTCGAAACGGAAGAACCCGAATACCAGTTGATGACGGTGCGTCACATACCGCGCATCCAGAAGGGGCAGCCCATGCCGCACCCCTATGTCGGCTCCTGCCTCAACTGTCACCTGTACATCGACGGTCCCGGGCCGGGCACCCAGCCGAAGACCCCCATGGGCGCGGTGCTGGAAAAGATGTCCAAGGTGCACAAGTTGGGCCCGCCGCTGCTGCCCACCTCGACCCAGCCCCATCCCGAGGCCGGGCGCTGCATCAAATGCCACGACATCGTGGTGAAGGTGCCGGTCGAAAAGAAGAAGGGCGGCTTCCTCTGGCGGCTGTGATCGCCTCGTCACGCGGCGAATGCGCATATCCATCCAAGGCCGCCCGCGAGGGGCGTCGCCAAGCGGTCATGTCCGGGCGAGTGCGGGAGGAACCGCGTGAGGGGGATCAGGCGTTGCGCCGGGCGAAGCGGACGGCTTCCTCGGCGGCGCGGATCAGGGCCTTGGCCTTGTTGCGGCTTTCCTGGTATTCGCCCTCGGGCGTGGAATCGGCGACCACGCCGCCGCCCGCCTGGGCGTACAGCCAGCCGTCCTTGATCACCGCCGTGCGCAGCGCGATGCAGGTGTCCATTTCCCCGTCCGCGCCGAAATATCCGATGCACCCGGCATAGATGCCGCGCTTTTCGGGCTCCAGTTCGTCGATGATCTCCATCGCGCGGACCTTGGGCGCGCCGGACACGGTGCCGGCCGGGAACCCGGCGTAAAGGGCGTCGATGGCGTCCTTGCCGGGCGCGATCTTGCCTTCCACGTTGGACACGATGTGCATGACGTGGCTGTAGCGTTCGATGATGTAGCTGCCGGTGACGGTGACGGTGCCGACCTGGGCCACCCGGCCGACGTCGTTGCGCCCGAGATCGAGCAGCATCAGGTGTTCGGCGCGTTCCTTGGGATCGGCCAACAGGTCCGCTTCCAGCGCCTTGTCCTCGTCCGGGGTCTGGCCGCGCGGGCGGGTTCCGGCGATGGGGCGGATGGTGACCGTGCCGTCGCGCAGCCGCACCAGGATTTCCGGGCTGGACCCCGCCACCTGAAAGCCACCGAAATTAAGGAAGAACAGGAACGGCGACGGATTGATACGGCGCAGCGAGCGATAGAACGCGAACGGCGGCAGACTGAACGGCAGCTTGAAGCGCTGGCTCAGCACCACCTGGAAGATGTCCCCCGCGAGGATGTATTCCTGGGCCTTCTTGACCATGTCGTGGAAGGCGCTTTGGGTCATGTTGGATTGCGGCTCCGGCAGGTCCAGCACCTCGTCATGGGCCGGTTGCGGCGGCAGGGCGTTTTCGAAGTCCGCCACCGTGCGCGCCAAACGGTCCTGGGCGGCGTCGAAGGCCTGTTCGGCGGTCCTGTCCGGGGCCGGGTAGACCGGCGTCACCACATAGACGATGTCCTTGGCGTTGTCGAAAATGGCGATGACGGTCGGGCGCAGGAACATCCCGTCCGGCACGTTGAGAACGTCGGGATTGTCGTCGGGGATGGTTTCCACCAGACGCACGCTGTCATACGACAGATAGCCGATCAGCCCCGCCGCCATGGGCGGCAGCTCGGCGGGCATGGCGATGCGGCTTTCCGCCATCAGCGCGCGCAGTGACTTCAGCGTGCCCTCGGCCTCGGCCACCGGGCAGGGGGTGAAGGCGTCGGGATCGACGATGGCGTCGCGGTTGATTTCCGCCGTTTCTCCAGTGGCGCGCCAGATCACGTCCGGACGGCACCCGACGAAGGAATACCGGCCCCGGTTGGCCCCGCCTTCCACCGATTCCAGCAAAAATCCCAGGTTGTCCTGCCCCACCAGCTTCAAATACGCCGAAACGGGGGTGTCCAGGTCGGCGGCCAGCGTCGTCCACACCACCTGGGCGCGGCCTTGGGCGTAGGCGGCTTCGAATTCGGAAAGGCCGGGATTGAGGTCCATGGCGGCGGGTCCTATTGAACGTCGTCGCCGTCCTGGGTCAAGGCGGACGGGTTGATGGACAGGCCGTGCGCGGCTTCCAGGGCGGCGGTCATCTGATCCAGGAGATCGGCGCGCAGATCGCCCAAGGTTTTCTGCTCGACGGCGGTGTATCCGGGCGCGGCCGGGGTCGCCGTGGCTTCCAGAACCTGGGCCAGGCGCACCACGACGTGCGCGCCGGTTCCTTCGGCACTGGCCGTCTGGCCGGGTTGCAGGGTGAAGATGGTTTTCAGCATCGAAGCGGGCAGGGCGTTCTGTTCGAGCCCCTTGGCGTCGCGGGTGAAGGGCTGGGTCTGGATGGCTTGCTGTCCGATGGATTGCGCCACCGCGGCGGCGGGCTCGCCGGCGTCCAGGCGGGCCTGAACGGTCTTCGCCAGTTCGGCGGCCGTTTCCGCGCGCTTGGCGCGGCTCCAGGCGTCGGTGACGGCCTGGATCACGTCATCCAGCGGGCGCAACGCGGGCAGGGTCACGGTATCGACGCGGGCGACGAAGAACGCCTTGCCGTCTTCGGTTTCGGTCATCAGGCTGGGTTGACCCTGGGCCATTGTGAAGGCGGCCTTTGCGAGTTCGGCGGCGTAGGGGGCCGTGGACGGCGTGCCGTCGGCGCGCACGCCCTTGAGAATCGTCGGTGCGACGCCCAATTCGCCGGCGGCTTCCTCGATCGTCATGCCGCCGCCCAACAGGTCGTCCAGGCGGTTGGACTGTTCGAACAACTGGGTGAGGGCGCGGTCCAACTTGATGGTGTGCGTCAGTTGGACGCGTACGTCGTCCAGCGGCCTGACATTGCCCGGCTCGATGTCGTCCACCTGCAAAACGTGCCAGCCGAGCGGGCTTTGCAGCGGGCCGACATAACCGCCCTTGGGCGCGGCGAACACGGCTTGGGCGATTTCCGGAGACAGGCTTTCTGCGGCGTCGCGCGTGAACAGGCCAATGTCGAACATCGCCGGGTTGGCGCCGACCTCGGTGATCATGTCCACGAACTCCGCTCCACCGTCCACCAGGGTGCGGGCCTTTTTCGCGGCGGCTTCGTCCGGAACCAGGATCTGCAGCAGCTTGCGCTTTTCATGGGTGACGAATTCGGCTTCGCGTTCGGCGTAGGCGGCTTGCAGTTCGGCGTCGCTGACGCTGACGCCCGCCGCCAGATCCTCGGCGCGCAGAACCGCGGCGGTGACGTCGCGGGTCTCGGGCGACATGAAATCGGCGGAACGGTCCTTGTGGAAGGCTTCCAAATCCGCGCGGCTCGGGGCCGGAACGCCGGTGATGGCGTCGTGGGAGATGCGCACGCCGGAAACGGTGCGGGATTCCGCGGTGTGCGCATACATGCGCTCCACCAGTCCCTTGGGCGCGGCGGCCCCGGTGGCGATGGGGCTCAGCACCTGCTCGCGCGCGATGTCGCGGCGCACGCTGGCGACGTAGCGGTCCTCGGAATAGCCGTTGCGGTTCAGCGTATCCATGAAGATGGCGCGGTCGAATTCACCCGCCTTGTTCTTGAACTCAGGCGTCTGCACCATGTCCTGCAGGACCTGCGCGTCGGACACCAACAGGCCCAGATCGTTCGCGGCGGCGTCGAACAATGCGCCGCGCGCCAGCCGGGCCAGAACCATGCGGTCCACGCCCATGGCGCGGGCCTGATCCTGCGTCACGCGTTGACCCGTCAGGTTGGAAATGCGGTCGACCTCACGCGCGAATTCCTGCTGGAAAACGGCCATGCTTATGCGCGTCCCGGCGACGCTGACCGCGGCCGTGTCCGACGCGCGGGTGCGGAACACGTCGCCGATGCCCCACGCCGCGAAGCTGAAGATCAGAATGGCGAGGAACACCTTGATGAACCAAGTGGTGGCGAACTTGCGCATGAATTCGAGCATGGGCGAAACCGTCCTGCAAAAAAAAACCTAGGGATTCGGAGGCCGCGCCCCCATCGAAATCTGCGCCGCATCATAAGTGGGGGCGAAGTGTGGGGCAAGCGGGGATTGGGCGGCGGGCACGGGGCAAAAAATCTTTCTTCCGTTCGGGCGGCTGTGATAGAACGGGGCAACGATTTCAAGATTGACAACAGGGGAACCGTATTATGAGCGCACGTCGCGTACTGATCGCCGGCAACTGGAAAATGAACTGTTTGAGCGCCGACGCCAAGGCCCTGGCCGGTGGCCTGGCCGACAAGATGAAGGCCGCGGGCGCCGTAAACTTCGAAATGCTGGTGTGCCCGCCGGCCGTGCTGATCCCGACGGCCGTGGACGCCGTCGCCGGCAGCGCCATCAAAGTGGGCGGCCAGGACTGCCACATGAACGCCAAGGGCGCGCACACCGGCGACACCGCCGCAGCACAGCTCAAGGACGCGGGCTGCGGCTATGTCATCGTCGGCCACTCCGAACGCCGCACCGACCACGGCGAGTCTGACGAGGTGGTGAAGGCCAAGGCCGCCGCCGCCCAGACCAACGGTCTTGTCGCGGTGATCTGCATCGGCGAAACCGAAGCCCAACGCGACGCGGGCAAGACGCTGGACGTCAACGGCACGCAGATCGCCGGGTCCGTTCCCGACGGCAGCACCGCCGCCAACACCGTGATCGCGTACGAACCGGTGTGGGCCATCGGCACCGGCCGCACGCCGACGTCTGCCGAGGTGCAGGACGTTCACGCCTTCATCCGGGGCGAGCTGGCCAAGAAAATCGGCGCGGACGAAGCGGCCAAGACCCGCATTCTCTACGGCGGTTCGATGAATCCGAAAAACGCCAAGGAGCTGCTGGCGCTGGCCGACGTCGACGGCGGCCTCATCGGCGGCGCGAGCCTCAAGGTCGAAGACTTCTGGGCTGTCGCCGAAAGCGTCTAAGTTCACACTGGATTTTTCGCCCCTTTGGGGCTAAAAACCGCACAACTGCTTTCATCGAACCCGGAGCACGTCTCCGGGTTCGCCTTTGATTGGATCACGCCATGCTTACCGTTTTGCTTGTCATTCACGTTCTCGTCACCATCGGCCTGATCGGCATCGTGCTGATACAGAAAAGCGAAGGCGGCGCGCTCGGCATTGGCGGCGGCGGCGGCGGCATGGGCGGCTTCATGACCGGACGTTCGACGGCCAACCTGCTGACCCGCACCACGGCCATCCTGGCGGCGCTGTTCATGGGCCTCAGCCTCGCCATCGCCGTGATCTCCACCCAGGGGCGCGAGAAGACCTCGATCCTCGATTCGGCCGAAACGCCCGCCGTGACGGCTCCGGCCCCGGTCCAGGAAGAGGCTCCGAAGGAACCCGAGACCCCGGCCGCGCCGGTCGCCGAATAGGCGGATTTCCGGGCTTTCCGGGCGACGGAATAAACCATCCACAGGGGCGGCCCAACGGGGCCGCCTCTTTCGTTTTACATTTCCCTCCACATGGGTATCTTGGACTCCCGTTATGACACGGTACATCTTCATCACTGGCGGCGTGGTTTCCTCTCTGGGCAAGGGCTTGGCGTCCGCGGCCCTGGGCGCGGCGCTGCAGGCGCGCGGGTATTCCGTCCGCCTGCGTAAACTCGATCCCTACATCAACGTCGATCCCGGCACCATGAGCCCGTACCAGCACGGCGAGGTGTACGTCACCGACGACGGGGCGGAATCGGATCTGGATCTGGGGCACTATGAACGCTTCACCGGCGTCAGTGCGCGTCAGAGCGACAACATCACCACCGGGCGCGTCTATTCCGAGGTGATCGCCAAGGAACGCCGCGGCGACTACCTGGGCGCGACGGTGCAGGTGATCCCGCACATCACCGACGCGATCAAGAACTTCGTCGTCAGCCACGAAGGCGACGAGGATTTCATGCTGATCGAAATCGGCGGCACGGTGGGCGACATCGAAAGCCTGCCGTTCCTCGAAGCGATCCGCCAGCTCGGCAACGAACTGGGCCCCCGGCGCGCCATGTACATCCACCTGACGCTGCTGCCCTACATCCCCACGGCGGGCGAGCTCAAGACCAAGCCGACCCAGCATTCGGTGAAGGAACTGCTTCAGGTCGGCATCAAGGCCGATCTGCTGCTGTGCCGCGCCGACCGCGACATTCCGGAAGGCGAGCGGCGCAAAATCGCGCTGTTCTGCAACGTTTCCAAGGATGCCGTGATCCCGGCGCTGGATGTGCCGTCCATTTATCAGGTGCCGATCAGCTACCACGAACAGGGCATGGACGCCCAGGTGCTGCGCCACTTCGGCATGGACGCGCCCGCGCCCGACCTTTCGCGCTGGCGCGACGTGGTCGAACGCGTCACCAAGCCGGAAGGCGAGGTCGCCATCGCCATCGTCGGCAAATACGTGGAATTGCTGGACGCCTACAAGTCCCTGGCCGAGGCGCTCACCCACGGCGGCATCGCCAATTCGGTCAAGGTGCGCATGGAATGGATCGACGCGGAAATCTTCGAGGAAGACGACCAGTCGGTGATCCATCACCTGGAAGACATGCACGGCATCCTGGTTCCCGGCGGCTTCGGCGAACGCGGGACCGAGGGCAAGATCAAGGCCGTGCAGTTCGCCCGCGAACACAACATCCCGTATTTCGGCATCTGCCTCGGCATGCAGATGGCGGTGATCGAGGCCGCGCGCAACACCGCCGGCATCCACGGCGCGGGCTCCACCGAACTGGGCGAGCCCAAGGAGCCGGTGGTCGGCCTGATGACCGAATGGGCTAGGGAAGGCGATTTGCAGAAACGTTCCGCCGGGGGCGACCTGGGCGGCACCATGCGCCTGGGCGCGTACGACTGCGCGCTTCAACCCGGAACCAGGGCGCGCGCGATTTACGGCGCGGACACCATCAGCGAACGCCACCGCCACCGCTACGAGGTCAATACCGCCTACAAGGGCCGGTTGGAGGCCGCGGGGCTGGTGTTCTCCGGCATGTCGCCGGACGGCGTTCTGCCGGAAATCGTCGAATGGCCGGACCATCCGTGGTTCGTCGCGGTGCAGTTCCACCCGGAACTGAAATCCCGTCCGTTCGAGCCGCATCCGCTGTTCGTGTCCTTCATCGAAGCCGCCGTGCATCAGGCGCGCTTGGTGTAAGAGGAAGTTCGCATGTCCACATCCAAACTCGTCAGCATCGGAACCGCGACATTCGGCAACGACCAGCCATTGTGCCTGATCGCCGGGCCGTGCCAGATGGAAAGCCGGGCGCACGCCTTCGAAATGGCGGTGGCGTGCAAGGAGTTGGCGGAAAAGCTCGGGATCGGCTTCGTCTTCAAGTCGTCCTTCGACAAGGCCAACCGCACGTCCCTTTCCGGCAAGCGCGGCCTGGGGCTCGACTCGGGGCTGGAGGTGTTCGCCGAAATCAAGGAAAAGCTAGGCATCCCCTTGCTCACGGACGTCCACGAACCCAACCAGTGCGCCCCCGTGGCCGAGGTGGTGGACGTGCTGCAGATCCCGGCGTTCCTGTGCCGCCAAACCGACCTTCTGGTCGCAGCCGCCGAAACGGGTGCGGTCGTCAACATCAAGAAGGGGCAGTTTCTGGCGCCGTGGGACATGAAGAACGTGGTCGAAAAGGTCACCGCCAGCGGCAACGACCGCGTGCTGATCACCGAGCGCGGCTCATCGTTCGGCTACAACGCCCTGGTGAC
>JADGBG010000205.1 GCA_015231605.1 Alphaproteobacteria bacterium
GCCCGCCGGGTTGCGCGTGGATACGCGCCGTTCCAACGGTCTCGACCTGACCACCCAGGTCAACCGGGGCCACGACCTGTCCGGCGAGATGTAGGATTGGATTGGTCCCATGGCGGTGGCGCTGGCGTATTGGTCGAACATCGAGGATGTCGAGCGGCTTTTGACCGATCTGGAAAAACAGCACCTGCCGTTCGCCGTGGCGCGGGCTTTGACCCGCGCGGCGTATGAATCCCGCGACGCGGTGCGCGCCGACATTGCCAACCGCTTCACGCTGCGCACCCGGCGCGCGCAACAGGGCGTGCGCGTGCACGCGGCTAAGTACCGCAAGGGCGTGCCGCTGGGGGCGCTGCAGGCCGACGTGCACACCCTGGACTGGTACATGGAAGATCAAGAAACCGGCGGGCTGCGCGGGCGGACGCCGTCAGGCCACCGCCGCGCCGTGCCGACGCTGCACATGCGCCGCGGCGGCACGTTCCAGGGCAAGGTCAAGAAACGGGCGCGCAGCACCTTGCTGGAAACGCGGGCCGGCACGCGCAAGCGCAAGAAAAAGGCGAGCGCCGCCCCCCGGCCGTTTCTGGTCCGGGTGTCGCCGCAAACCGAGGTGATCTTCGTGCGCGAAGGGCGCGGGCGGCTGCCGATACTGCCGCTGTTCGTGCTGACCGACCGGGTGCGGGTCCGGCCGCGACTGGGCATGGATGAAACGACGCGCGACACCATGGCCAGGCGCTTCGGCCCGTTGCTGGTGGACAGCCTGCGCGACGCGCTCAAGGGCAACCGATACAAGGGCGAACCGCGCCCGATGAGCAACGCCGCGCTGGACCACCTGTCCGAACACGGCGGCTTCGGCGGCCCGGTCGCCTACGCCCTGGCGCGGTGAGATGGATTAGGAGCGGAAATCAGCCTGTGCCGCCGCCACCGCGTGGACGCAGGGACCAACACCCGGTTCGTCCGCGCGGTGGCGGCGATGGGCTACGGCAAGGTCAAGAACGAGACCATGCGCTATCTGGACGTCAAGGTCGCGGCCTAGGTGGTCATTGCTTTTGGTTGACGAGTGTGGGTGACGACACGAAAAGATTGACAACTCCTTGCGGGCGGGTCAATGGTGTTGCGAACGCATGGAGGGAGTTGAGGCATGAGTGTTCTCATGGAGTTGGTTGGTGGACTGCTCTTTATCGGGTTGGGGGTCGCACTTGCGGCCTCTGCCGGTAAGCCGCCGAAAGCGGCCCCGCAAACCGATGAACCGGCCCCCGCCGGGAATCCGGACGGGGTCAGGAAGATGCGCAACGCCGGGCTCGTGATCGCGCTGTTCGGCGCGGCGTTCTGGGTCAGCGCGTTCATGGACAGCCTGGTCGGCGACGTGGTGTTCAACATCGTGTTCGCGGCTGTGTTCTTGGCGCCGGGCGGCTTGTATTTTTACACATCCGCGCGGTCGGTCGTTCGTCCGAAGGATGGGGGGCGCGGCGAAGCCGTGGCCGGGGCCGCGGTCGGCCTGCTGATGGTTCTCGTCGGGATTGTTCCGGTGAAGGGTTTGCATGACATCGCGGTCATGACGCCGGATCGCGTGGCGCGGGAAGCCGCGCGCGCCGAGGCGGCGTGCCGGGAAGACCCGGCGTGCGTGAAGAAGAAGGCCGAGGAAGCGGCGTGCCGCGCCGATTTCACCTGCTGGGCGGAACACAACATGCCCGCCGCGTCCGTGTTGTGCAAGGACGCGGTGGAAAAAGCGGCGACGTACCGTTCGGAATGGACCGACGGCCTGTTCGAGCCTAAGCTGTCACTCTACAAGAGGGGCTCAGAGGACGGGCAGGTGGTCTACTTCGGCGACAAGGTCCGATTCCAAAATGGGTTCGGTGCGATGGCCAACATGGTTTATGCCTGCACCTTCGACCCCGATCGCGGCGTCGTCGACGTCCAGGTCGAGCCGGGCCGGTTGTGAAATCCTGGTTTGCCGCCGTGCCGCGTGCTAGACTAAATGTCATGAAAACGTTCGAGTACATCTTTTACGGGCTTGTGCTGTTCTACCTGCTGGCGTGACGGCGGGTGGGGTTTGACGGCGAATTGACGGGTTTGGCGGGCCGCATCGCGCGGCCCGTCTTTTTTTTGTGGTTCATCCAATTCTTGTGCAGGGAGCGACGCCATGGCATGGCGCGAACAGATGCGCGCGGCCCGGTTCCGGGGCGTGGAATTCGAGGTGCGGGTCCGCACCCGCGAAGGCGGGCGGCGCGGCCCAACCCACGAATTCCCGCAGGAAGACCGCCCCGACGCCCAGGACACCGGGCGGCGCGCGCGCTCAATGCGCGTCGAGGCGATGGTTCTCGGTCCCGACTACATGACGCGGCGCGACCGTCTGCTGGAGCAGCTGGACGCCGCCGGGCCGGGCGTCTACGTCGACCCGTGGAACGCCGAATGGAAGGTGATCGTCCGCAGCTACAGCTGCACCGAAAGCACCGACCGTGGTGGCATGGCGGAGTTTTCCATCGCGTTCGAGGAGGCCGGTGACGAACGCTATCCCACCACCGTCTTCGACACCCAATCCCTGGTCCGCGCCGCTGCTGATCGCGCGGCAGACGCCGCGAAGGCGGCGTTCGACACCGTCTTCAAGACCGCGGGCCTCCCGCAATTCGTTTCCGCCGCCGCCGCCGACATCGCGA
>JADGBG010000055.1 GCA_015231605.1 Alphaproteobacteria bacterium
GGCCAGCAGCGGCGCCAGGGCGCGGATCACCACGCCCGCCGACGCCACCGCGACGATGGGACCGCCCGCGCGGAACACGGACCGCAGGGTTTCCGCCGCGTCGTCGAACAGTCGGTCCGCCGCGTCTTCGGGAACGCGGCCCCGGCGGGCCCACAACTGGGCCCCCGGCAGGCCCGCGGCGAGACTGCGCGCCGTCTCCAATCCCGCGCGGTTGAGGCACAGCACCCGCGCGCCGTCGGGCGCGCCCGTCACGGCCGGTTTGGGGCGGGCCGGAACCAGAACCATGGAAAAATACGAAGCCTCCCGCCCCGTATCCAGGAACGCGGCGAAATCCATCACCGTCTCGTCCGCGCCGCTGGCCTTTTCCACCAAAACCGCCCCCGCCAGCCGCCCGGCGCGGGCCAGCACGCGCGCCGCCTTGTCGGCGTGACGGCCCAGCTTCATCACCGCGAACGCCGTGCCCGGATCGCCAAGCCGCGCCGCCAGCACGCCTTCGGGCAGGGTCGCGGGCAGGGCCTGGAACACGTCGTCCATGCGCGCGAGACTGAGATGCGCCGCCGCCGTGCAGGCCTGGACCGAGGTCACGGCGGGAATCACCTCAACCGCATAGTCCGGGGCCAGGCGTTCCATCACATATTGGAAGGATCCATAGAATAATGCGTCCCCTTCGCATACGAACGTGACGTCCCGGCCTGCGTCCAGGTGCGCCCGAAACGCCGGTATGGCGGCATCATAGCACGCCTGACGCTGGTCATCCCCGGCGGCCATGGGAATCGTGATCGGCATTTCGATGATCTTATTTTTCAGGTGTGGCCGCGCCATGCCAAACGCGATCGGATCGCGCCCCGTGGCATGCATGTGCGCCACGACATCCGCGGATTTCAAGGTATTAATAGCGCGCCCTGTCATCAGGTCCGGCGCGCCCGGCCCCAGGCCGACGCCGATCAAGCGGCCCTTCATGCGTCGCCCTCCGCCGGTTTTTGCGCCGTCCAATGCGTCAAGGGATGCGCGGATTCAAATACGGTCATATCATTATCTTTATTAACGGAACGGTCCAGTTGGATGCGGATCAGCTCTCCGCCATGGTTTCGATGCATGTCCGTCAAAGCGGCGGCTCCTTCGGCGGTCACGGCGTTGGCGGCCATGCGCCCGCCGGGGACGAGACGGTCCCAGGCCCCGGCCAGCACCCCGGCCCAGCCCACCGCGCCGCCCACGAACACCGCATCCGGCGCGCCATCGAGGCGGTGCAGCGCGTCCAGGATATCCCGGGTTTCGATTTCAAGTCCCGGAACCCCCAACCGCGCGGCATTGCGCGCGATCCGCGCCGCGCGATCCGCGTCGCGTTCCACCGCCACCGCCCGGTTCGAGCGGTGCGCGCGCATCCATTCGATGGCGACGGACCCCGACCCCGCGCCCAGGTCCCACAAGGTCTGGCCCGGCAGCGGCGCAAGACTGGACAGGGTCAGGGCGCGGATTTCGCGCTTGGTGATCTGACCGTCGTGTTCGAAGGCGTCGTCCGGCAGGCCCGCGCGGCGCGTCAGCGCCCGCGCCCCGGGGGCCAGGGCGCAGTCGATGGCGATGATGTTGAGGTCCGCGCATCGCGGCGCGTCCCAGGCGCCCGCGACGCCGTCCACGCGGTGCTCCTTCGCCCCGCCCAGGTGTTCCAGGACGGCCATCGCGCTGGGCCCGAACCCGGCTTCGGTCAACAATCGCGCCACCTCGGCGGGGCTGTCGCCGTCCTGGGACAACGCCACCACCCGCACGCCGGGAGCCAGATGTGGGATCAGGGATTCCTTGGGCCGCCCGTGAATGGTGACCACCGCCACGTCGGGAATGGACCAACCCAGGCGCGCGCACGCCAGGCTGACCGATCCGGGGGCCGGAACCACCAACACGCTGGCCGCGCCGAAGTGGCGAATCAACGTCGCTCCCACTCCGAAATACAGCGGATCGCCCGACGCCAGCACCACGATACGCCGCCCGGCGCGGGCCCGGATCAGGTCCAGGCCGGCTCCGAAGCCGCCCGACCAGTCGAGCCGTTTTGCCGCATGGTCCGGAACCTTGGCGAGGTGCCGACCCCCCCCCACCAGAACCTCCGCCCCGTCCACCAGGGCGCGCGCGGCGGGGGACAGGCCGTCCAGGCCGTCCTCGCCGATGCCGACGACGGTGATCGGGGGGATGAAGGCGGCCTGCGTCACGGGTTCCCCCCCAACGCGATGGCGTTGAGCGCCGCCGCCGCCGCCGGGCTGCCACCCAGCCGCCCGGCCATGGTGATGACCGGCAGGCGAGGTTCGGCGGCGGCGGTGAACGCATAGTCCATCAGCGCCTGCTTGGATTCTTCCGCGCCCACGAAACCCACCGGAAACCCGATCACGGCCGCCGGTGGGGGCGCGCCGTCCTGGAGCATTTCCAGCAGGCGGAACAGCGCCGTCGGCGCGTTGCCGATGACGCACACCGCGCCGCACAGATCGCCGCGCCAGCGTTCCACCGCCACCGCCGAACGGGTCTCGGATCGCGCCTTGGCCTCGGCCGCCACGCCGTCGTCGTCGAGCCGGCAGATCACCGCGTTGCCGGCGGGCAGGAAGCGGCGCGTAATGCCGCGCGCCACCATGTGCGCGTCGGCCAGGATCGGCGCGCCCGCCGCCAGCGCCGCCCGCACCGTTTCGGCGGCGTCGGGCGTGAAGCGCAGGCAGTCGGCGGCGTCCACGTTGGCGGTGGCGTGCACCACCCGTTCGGCCACCGCCCGCATCAGACCCGGCAGATGCGCGAGCCTCGCCTCCGCCCGGATGCGTTCGAACGACAGCCGGGTGATGGCGTCCGGATCGCGGACATAGTCGTAAGGAGCCCCCGAACCGCCCATGGTCAGCCCTTGTCGTGATCGTGGGAATGGCCGTGATCGTGATCGTGATGATGATGGTGGTGGTGATGTCCGTGGCCGTGGTGGACGCCGTGGTCGCGGGCGTCGTCCTCGACGCCGATGCCCTGGACGTGGTGATGGTGCCCGGCCTGGGGCGCGCCGTGGTCGTGTTCGTGCCCGATGATCCGTTCGCGGTACTTGCAGAGCTGGCAGTTCATCACGCCGGTCCCCGCCAACGCTTCCTCCATGCGCGCGAGGAAGGCGTCGATCACCAACGGATGGTCGTTGAGATAGGCCGCCTTGACGACCTCCACGTCCGGGTTGGCGGCCTGGGCCTCGTCCGCCCAGGCATAGATGCGCTTCACCAGGATGCCGGTGAACAGGAAGTACGGGAACACCACGATGCGTTTGAAGCCCATCCGGACCACCCGCGCCAGGGCCTGGTCGACCAGCGGATAGGCGACGCCCGAATACGCCGTGTCGGCCCAGCCCACGCCCAGGCCTTCCCACAGCATGCGGGTCACCTTGGCGACGTTGGAATTGGCGTCCGAATCGTTGGTGCCGCGCCCGACCACCAGCAGCAAGGTGTCTTCGCGCGCCACGCCGGTCCCGGCGGCGTCGAGCGCCTCCTCGATACGTTGCCTGGCCGCCGCCAACAGGCGCGCGTCGATGCCGAGATCCGCGCTCAGCGCCAGAGTCAGCTCGGGGTGCGCGGCGGCGTAGGTGTTGACCTCGCTCGGCAGGTCGTTCTTGACGTGTCCGGCGGCGAACAGCATGCCCGACAGGCACACGATGTTGCGCGCCCCGGCGGCGTAGAGCTTGTCCAGGCCGTCGCGAATCACGGGGGTGGCGAATTCCAGGAACCCGCTTTCCACCCGGCGCTCCGGCAGGCGTTCGGAGATGCGCACCGCCAGCTGATTGAACTCGTCGACCGCCGCGCGGTCGCGCGAACCGTGGCCGCAGATCATGATGGCGGGGGCGTCGTCGGGGACATGCTGGGACATGGGGTTTCCTTGCGTGGACAATGGGCGGCCGCCCGGGGCCGGGGGACTATAGCGGCAAACCCGCCGCAGTGAAAAACGTTTTGCATTCCGGCGTCAAATCAGGCGCGGCTCACGGCTAGGCTTAACCGATTGCACAAGCTTTCGCGACGGCGTTCCTCGTTTGCATAACTTTGTATTGTGCTATAGCATTCGGACTATATGAAAACCGACGGAGCGCCAGACCGTTATGGGAGACCAAGGGTACGATTTCACCAAGCTCAGCGTCCTGATCGTCGAAGACAGCGTCTATATGCGCAAGATCGTCAAGATGTTGCTGAGCGGATTGGGTTTCCGTCTCGTCTACGAGGCGGAGGACGGCGCGTCCGCGCTGAACCTGATCAACACGAATCCCATCGACATCGTCTTTTTGGACTGGGAGATGCCGATTCTCAACGGCATTGAATTCGTGCAGACCGTGCGCAACGCCCCCGATTCCATGAACCCTTTCGTGCCGATCGTGATGCTCAGCGCGCATTCCGAGGTCAAGCGCATCGTCCAGGCCCGCGACGCCGGGGTCAACGAATTCGTGGTCAAGCCCCTCTCCGCTCAGACCCTTTACACCCGTTTGGTATCGGTCATCGAGCGGCCCCGCCCGTTCGTGCGCACCAAATCCTTCTTCGGTCCCGATCGGCGGCGCAAGATGCCGGAAAGCTTCTTCGGCACGGAACGGCGTTCCGACATGCTGGAACAACTCAAGGCTCTGGGCTCCATGGCCATGGGCCAGGACGAAATCGACGGCGTGATGGCCAAGGGTTGATCAGGGATAGAGACGGGGCGCATGGCGGACCAGCACAATCGGGAGATCTGGAAAGGCCGGGACGAGCCGCAAGGCCCGCGGGAGCGCGGCAAGGCCGGCGACTGCGAAGTCATCCCGTCCCCCATCAAACTCAAGGTCAAGACCGGCGACGGTCCGGCCAAGCTGCCGCGCAAAAAGGCGCAGGAACTGGACCAGCTGATCGAATCCCAGCGCGACCTCTATCTGGAGATCCTGGATCAGGAACTGCGCGAACTGCGCCGCCTGGTGGCCGGAATCAAGAACCATGCCGTCCTGACGGTGGAGGAAAACCGGGGCCTGTTCTTCATCGCCCACCGCATCCGCGGCGAAGCCGTCATGAACGGCCAGAACGTGGTCGGCATCATCGCCAACCTGCTGTGCGAATGCCTGGACACCCCCGACATGATCCGCGGGCCCCAGGTGCCGTTCATCGCGCTGCACGTCGAAGCCATGGTGGCGTCCCACGCCGCCCAGATCACCGGCGAAACCGACGTCCGCGCCCAGGAAATCATCAACGGCTTCAAGGCCGCCCGCGCCAAGCTGCTGTCAGCCTGACACGGCGGGGCCAAGGGCTTTCCACACCTCGTCCACGCTCAAATCCTCCAAGCTTTCGCGGCGGAGAATCACCACGCCGGGGCCGCGCTGGGCGCAGAGCCGCGGGTCGCTGTCGTGGGAATACAGCACCACCGAGGGACACCCGGCGGCGGCGATGAGGTGCATCGGTCCGGTGTCGTTGCCGACGGCCAGGTCGGCCTGGCGGGCCAGCGCCGCGATGTCGGCGAAGCTGGTGCGGTCGCACAGATTCACCGTCCCCGGCGCTTTGCACGCGATCACCGCCAGCGAACCGAATTCCGCCCGCGCGCCCAACAATACCGGGGTGATCCCGGCCTCCAACACCCGCGCCGCCAACGCGCCGTAGCGTTCCGGAGCCCAGCGCTTGGCCGGGCGGTGCGGCGCGCCGCCGGGCACCAGCAGGGCGAACGGCGGTTGGACGCCGAAGCGCGACACGTCGCCGTCGGCCCAGCTCAGATCCGGCGCGGGCGCGTCAGGGATCCCGGCGCGGGCCAGCTGGTCGCGCTGGCGCTCCACGGTGTGCATGCGGTCGCGGTCGGGGTTGTCGTGGGGATGCGAACAGCCGCGCGCGACGCCGCACCATTCGGGCCGCCGCCCCGGTCCCAGGATGTGGAAATAGAAGCTGGATCGGTCCGAGGTCTGCAAATCATAGACCCGGTCGAAATTCCCGGTCTTGAGCTTTCGGCGCAGCCGCATCACCCGGCCCACCTGCCACGCCTTGGGCCGCTCGGAATCGATCCACACCTCGTCGAACAGGTTCGAGGCGCGGGCGAAGTCGGCATAGGCCTTTTGCGTCAACAGCACCAGATGCGCCCCCGCGTGGTGGGCGCGGATGGCCTGCATCGGCCCCAGCGCCTGGACGAAGTCGCCCAACGCGCCCAGCTTGATGACGAGGATGCGCTCGGTCCTTGCCCCGGACATGGTCAGGCGGACGCCGCTTTGCCGTGGGCGGCCAGGACCTCTTCGTAGACGGCGATGGTCTTGGCGCACATGGCGTCCTTGGAAAAGCTCTCCTGAACGCTGGCCATTTCCGCGTTCACCAGAGCCTGGCGGTCGTCCTCGTCGAGGTTCAGCACCGCGCCCAGAACCCGCGCCAGATCGTTCGCGTCGCCCGGCGTGAACAGCCAACCGGTCTGGCGTTCGACGATGGTTTCGCACGCGCCGCCGTGGTTGGGGGCCACCACCGGGCGGCCCAGCGCCTGGGCTTCGACCACCACCCGGCCGAAGGCTTCGGGATCGGTGCTGGCGGACACCACCACGTCGGCCAGCATGTAGGCCGCGGGCATGTCGTCGCAATGGTCCACGATGCGCACCACGCCCCCCAGGCCCGCCGCCTCGATCTTGGTTTCCAGTTCCTTGCGATACGCCACCCGGCCCTGGTCCGCGCCCACCAGGACGCAGCGGATGTCGTCGCGGCCCATCTTCTGGATGGCGTCGACCAAAAGGCCCTGGCCCTTCCAGCGGGTCAGCCGCGCGGGCAGCATGATGATCGGCAGGCCTTCCTCGAGCCGCCATTTCTGCGCCAACTGCACCACGCGCTCCACGCTCACCTTGGACTGGGCGAAGGTTTCCAGATCCACGCCCCGGTGGACCACGCGGATGCGATCGCTGGGCACGCCGTAGGTCTGCTTCAGATGCCCCGCGATGAAGCGCGAAATGGCGATCACCCGTTCACCCCTGGCCATGACGGAATTGTAGAGCCGCTTGCCCAGACCCTTGGTGTTGTAGGTGCCGTGAAAGGTGGTGACGAACGGCACGCCCGCGCGCCTGCACGCGAAATAGGCGCTCCACGCGGGGGCGCGCGACCGGGCGTGCACGATGTCCACGCCCTGTTCACGGATCAGGGCTTCCAGGCGCTTGATGTTGGCGCGCATGACGAACGGGTTCTTGGACTGCAAGGGCAACTCGAAATGCTCGGCCTCGGCGCGTTGCAGCTGATAGACGCGTTCGCCCCCGCTCGACGCCACCAGGGATCGCCAGCCGCGCTTGGATATGCATCCCGCGATTTCCACCGTGCCCCGTTCCACCCCGCCGCTGCCGCCCAGCGCCGGCAGAACCTGCAACACGGTCACGGTCGGACGCGGGCGCGGCGACGCCCCGGACGCGCCGTCGTCCGCCGAACGTTTTGCGGCGGAGGAAAGAATGTTAAGGTGCGTGCTAATCGTCAAAGTCCCCTCATGCGCGGCGGGTATCGTCGCAGGTCGTTCGAAAGGTGTCCAGGGTAATGCAAAGCAACCCCAAGCCGCAATTCATCACCCGCGAAGACGGCGCGAATATCGCCTACCACGCCACCCCTGGCAAGAACCCGGAGAAAAAAATCGGCGTGGTGTTCCTGGGCGGCTTCCGTTCCGACATGGAAGGCTCCAAGGCGCTGGCGCTGGAAACGTGGTGCCGGTCCGAGGGCCGGGCCTACCTGCGGTTCGACTATTACGGCCACGGCCAGTCGTCCGGCGCGTTCGAGGACGGCTGCATCGGACGTTGGGCCGACGACGCGCTGTTCGCGCTGGACCGTTTGACCGACGGTCCGCAGGTGCTGGTGGGCAGCTCCATGGGCGGCTGGCTGATGCTGTTGACGGCGCGCGCCCGGGCGGAGCGCGTGAAGGGCCTGGTGGGCCTTGCCGCCGCGCCGGATTTCACGGAGGATCTGATGTGGAACGAGCTCACCGCCGACCAACGCGACGCGTTGGCGCGCGACGGCGTGGTGCACATTCCCAACGATTACGACCCCAGCGATCCCTACACCATCACCCGCAAGCTGATCGAGGACGGCAAAAACCATTTGCTTTTGCGCGAGTCTCTCAATATCCAGGCGCCGGTGCGTCTGATCCAGGGCATGCGGGACGCCGACGTGCCGTGGAAGACGGCGCTGGCGATCCAGGACGCCCTGGTGAGCGACGACGTGGAGATCCAGTTCGTCAAGACCGGCGACCACCGGCTGTCCACGGACCCGGACCTCAAGCGCTTGACCCGCACCGTGGACGCCCTGTTGAACGATTTGGAAAGCGAGGACGCATGATCCCTGTTTTGGAAAAGCTCGCCGCCGGATACCGGGCGTTCCGCACCCTGTATTTCGAAACCAACAAGACCCTCTATCGCCGCCTGGTGAAGGACGGGCAAAAGCCCAAGGTGGCGGTGATCGCGTGTTCGGATTCCCGCGTCGATCCGGCGCTGGTGCTGCAGGCGGAACCGGGCGACATCTTCTCCATCCGCAACGTCGCCAACCTGGTGCCGCCGTTCGAAGTCGATGGCGACGTATCCTATCACGGCACCTCGGCGGCGTTGGAATTCGCGGTGACGTGCCTGGGCGTCGAGCACGTGGTGGTGTTCGGACACGCCCACTGCGCGGGCATCAACGCCATGGTCCAGGGCCAGCAGGGCGGCGACGTGGCGGGCACCTTCATCCCGGCCTGGACCTCCATCGCCGCGCGCGCGTTCGAACGCGCCAAGCACGAGGAACCCTGTTCGGAAGGCGAAGACCTGCTGCGCTGCTGCGAACGCAACGCGGTTTTGGTGTCGCTGGACAACCTGATGTCGTTCCCGTTCATCCACGAACGGGTCGCGGACGGACGGCTGCAGATCCACGGCTGGTATCTCGACATCGCCGAGGGCGCCCTGGCGACCTACGATCCGGCGACGAAAACCTTCGTTCCGGTGTCCTGATCCGCCTATTCCACCAACACCGGCGCGGCGCCGTAGCGCACCGGGTTGCCGCCGAACATGTCGCAGGAATTGTCCAGATCGGCCGAGCCGTTGAACGACACGTTCTGCGCGATCAGGATCAGGCAGTCGTTGTTGTCCAGCGTGCTGCCGCCGGAAAACGAGATGTCGTTGTTGGGGCTGTAGACGGCGCCCGTGAGCTCCACGTCCGAACCGCCCGTGACCACGTTGTCGAGCGACGGCGAGCTGCCACCGGCCCGGTCCTGGTAGAACAGGATGCCGGTGTAGTCGCCCTGCACCGTGCCGGACGCGTCGGGGGCGGTCTGGGCCTGCAATGCGACGCTGCCACCGCCGTTGATGTTGATTCGGCCGTAACCGGACCCGCTGGACGACGTGAGGATGATGGTCACGCCCTGCGGACCGCTGCTTTGCACGTGTGCGCCCGCGTTCACCTTGAAATCGCCCTCGTCGAGGATATAGATGCCGTCGCTGAGCGTCACCGTGTCGCCGGCGGAGACGCTGATGCCGTTGCAATAGACCCCTTCGGAGAGGACCTCGCCGTCGCTGGGGCTGTACGGGTTCACGCCCGGCCCGTGCAGACACCCGACGGGATCGTACGGCGGAACCGCCAGGGCCGCCAGCGGGTCGGGCACCGTGGTCGCGCCGGTGATGTTCATCTCGCAGGTGGTGTCGATGTTTTCCTCGCCGCCGATGCCGCCGGCGGTCCAGATGCACTCCGCGTCCATTTCTCCGTTCGCCACGTTGACCGCGTCCGGATCGGACGAATTCGCCACCACCGCGCACCCATCGACATTGACCGACGTGCCCGCGCCGTTGATGGAGACGGAGTTGGCCGAACTGGGATCCAGCGTCAGCAGGCAGGCGTCCATGTCGCCCACCGTCCCCGCCACGGCGCGCGCCGTGGCGGTGTAATCGAGTGCATGAAAGACCTGGCTGAGGATGGTGTCGAGGGCGCGTTTGACGCGGACCTCGACGAATTCCGCGTCGCCCGCGTGCGGCCCCGACGTGGGCGCGCCGACGTGGAGCACGGTGTCGCTGGCGGCATCAAAGCCGTTGGCGTTGGCCGCCACCAGCGCCGCCGCCGACAGCGCCGCCGCGTCCGCGCCGTGGGTCCGTTCGATCGCCGCCGACACCGCTGCGGCGTCGGTCAACGTTTGCAATTCGCGCTTTTCCTTGAACCAGATGCCCGCCTCGACGCCGAGCCCGACGATGCCGAACAGCACCGGCAACATCAGCGCGAACATCACCGCCACCGCGCCGCTTTCCGACGACGCGAAGCGCGCTTTTGAACGCGGAATCGGGCGGGGGATCGGGCGGGGGATCGATGTCATGGCGCGCGCCCTCACATCCCCGCCGCTTCGATCAGCGGTGCATCCCCCCGGATGAACCGCGCCGGATGCATGGCTTGCCTCGGACCGCAGGGCCGGATGGGCCATCGGTAGGTTTGCGCGTACATCTGAACGCCTCCTTTCGGTGGCCCCGCCGCCGTGGCTCGCGCCGTGGGCCGGTGGCTTTGCGTCTCCGCCGTTTCCGACGGGTTGCCGTTTCGTGGAACCTTGGGTGGTGAATAAAATCGTACCTCGATTGCCGCCGGAACGGCAGTGACGCCCGTCACGCGTCATGGCGCGCAGGCCCCTGTTTTTCCGTTTCCGTCAGGCGTATAGTGCGCGGCCATGCGCCAAACCGTTTCCCCGAACTGGCATCTGTTCATCCCCAAGCTTTTCACCGTGCTGCGGGAAGGGTATGGCGCGGCGGATTTGCGAAGCGACGCGTTGAGCGGCCTCACCGTCGCGATCGTCGCCCTGCCGCTCGCCATGGCGCTGGCCATCGCGTCGGGGGTGGGGCCGGAACGGGGTTTGTACACCGCAGTCGTCGCGGGCTTTCTGATTTCGGTCCTGGGCGGCTCGCGCTTTCAGATCGGCGGCCCCACCGGGGCCTTCGTGGTGGTGGTGTTCAACGTCGTGGCACTGCACGGCTACGACGGCCTGGTGCTGGCCACCCTGATGGCCGGGGCGATGCTCATCGTCGCCGGTCTCGCGGGGCTCGGCACCTACGTCAAATACATTCCCTATCCGGTGGTGACGGGGTTCACCTCGGGCATCGCGGTGATCATCTTCTCCAGTCAGGTGAAGGATCTGCTGGGCCTTTCCATGACGGACGTCCCGGCCGAGTTCCTCGCCAAGTGGGAAGCCTACGGCGATCACCTGGCCACCGCCAAGCCCGCCACCGTCGCGGTGGCGGCGGGAACGCTCGCGGCCATCGTGGCGCTTCGCCGTTTCGCGCCCAAGCTGCCCGGCTTCCTGATCGGGGTGTGCGGGGCCAGCCTCGCGGTGTGGGCGCTGGGCCTGGAGGCGGAAACCATCGGCCAGCGGTTCGGCGAAATCCCCCACACCCTGCCCGCGCCCGCTTTCCCCGACGTTCGCGCCGTCACCCTGGCGCGGCTGTCGGACCTGCTGCCCAGCGCGTTCACCATCGCGTTCCTGGCGGGGGTGGAATCGTTGCTGTCGGCGGTGGTGGCGGACGGCATGACCGGGCGGCGGCACCGCTCCAACTGCGAACTGGTGGCCCAAGGCGCGGCCAATCTGGGTTCGGTCCTGATGGGCGGCATTCCCGCCACGGGGGCTATCGCGCGCACCGTCACCAACATCCGTTCCGGCGCGCGCTCGCCAGTGTCGGGCATGCTGCACGCCGTGTTTTTGCTGCTGTTCATGTTCTTTCTGGCCCCGTTGATGAGCTTCGTGCCGCTGGCGGCGCTGGGCGCGGTGCTCGCGGTCGTGGCCTGGAACATGAGCGAATACAAGCATTTCCTCCACCTGATGCGGGCCCCCGCCGGGGACCGGGTGGTGCTGATGCTGACGTTTGCCTTGACCGTGCTGGTGGACCTGACGGTGGCGATCGAGGTGGGCGTGGTGCTGGCCGCGATCTTGTTCATGCACCGCATGGCGCAGGCCGTGGAAATCGAAACCCACACCCAACTGATCCAGGACGACGTCGACGACCTGGCCCGGCCCGCCCACGGCGCATACGCCCGCGAAACGGACCTGCCGGACGGGGTCGCGGCCTACGCCATCAACGGCCCGTTCTTTTTCGGCGCGGCGGCGCGCGTGGGGGAAATTCTCGAACAGGTCGGCGGCACGCCCCGCGTCTTGATCCTCAACATGCGCAACGTGCCCCTGATCGACGCCACGGGCTTCACCGCCATGACGGCCTTCCTGGAGCAGTGTCACGCCACGGGCACCCGCGTGATTCTCAGCGGCGTGCGCCCCCAGCCGCGCGCGGTGCTGAAGGCCATGTGCGCGGGCCACGCGGGCTGCGACGCCGACTTCGCGGCGAATTTCACCGAGGCCCGGACCCTGGCCGCAACCCTGGCGGGCGATAAGCCGCTCTAGGCCCCTTCCACCGCCAGCACGGCCCGCAGACCGTCGCGGTAGGTGGGATAGGCGAGCGTCACGCCCAGTTCGTCCTTGATGCGGTCGTTGAGCACCAAGCGGTTGTCGGCCCAGAACGAGCGCTGCATCGCGCCCATCTTGGCGGCGGCGGCCTCGTAGGGCACCGCGTCGGGGACCGGCGCGCCCAGCAGTTCGCAGGCGTAGCCGATCACGTCGGAAGGCAGCGCCGGTTCGTCGTCGCACACGTTGTAGACGCGCCCCGGGCGCGGCTTGGCCATGGACGCGCGCAGGATGGTGGCGATGTCGGCCACGTGGATGCGCGAAAACAGATGCCCCGGACGTTCGATCCGCTGGGCGCGCCCGGCGCGGACCTTGTCGAAGGGGCTGCGCCCGGGGCCGTAGATCCCCGCCAGCCGGAACACGTGGAGCGGCAACCGCGACCGCACCGCCAGGTTCTGCCAGCGGGTTTCGGCCAGCGCGCGAAAGCGCGAACGTTCCTGCGTCGGCAACAGGCGCGAGGTCTCGCCCACCGCCTTGCCGCCGGTGTCGCCGTAGACGCCCACCGTGGACAGATAGCCCAGCCAGTCGATACGGTTCGCGATCCGCGCCAGGGCTTCGCCGTGCGCGTCGATCACCGGATCCCCCGCCGCGTCGGGCGGGATCGACACCAAAACGTGGGTGACGTCCTTGAACGTCGCCGCGAAATCGGCCAGCGGCGTGGCGCGGTCGAACGCAACGGTTTCGAATTCGTCGTCCGTCTCGGCGCCGGGGCGGTGGGTGCCGGTGACGCGCCAGCCGTCCCGCACCAGCTCGCGCGCCAGCCAGGTGGCCGAATAGCCCAGACCGAAACAGAACAGATGCGGGGTTTTTGTGTTCATGTGCGCCGCCACTTGCTTTTTGCCGAAACCGGGTCAACTGTAGTCGCCATGATCCGTTTCGCACAAGCCGCCTTGTTCGCCGCCTTGCTGTTTCCGTCCGCCGCGCGCGCCGAAGACGGCTATGAGCGTTACATGCGCTGCATGACCCAGGTGGACATCGACGCCGAGAAAGCCTTCGACGACGCCGTCCAGTGGGAAGGGCTCGGCGGCGGCCATCCGGCCCGCCACTGCGCGCTGGCCGCGCTGGTGCGCATCGGTCACTACAACGAAGCCGCCCAGGGCCTGGAAAAGCTGGCCGACGCGGTCAAGGCCAAGCCCGGTTTCAAGGCGCGACTGTTGGCGCAAAGCGCCCAGGCGTGGATCGCCGCCGGCGACGCCGAACACGCCGCCCAAGTCGCGGGCGCCGCGCTCAAGCTGCAACCCGATCTCGACGCGGCCAGGCTGGCGCGGGCCGAAGGGCTGGCCCTGCAAGGGGCCTATGCGGACGCCGCGGACGATCTTAATGCCGTCCTGAAGATCCAGCCCGACCATGTCGAGGCGCTGGTGATGCTGGGCGCGGCGCACCGCCAGCTGGACCGCCTGGAGCGCGCCCTGGCCGTGCTGGACCGGGCCCTGGCCCTGGCGCCGCGCCATCCCGAAGGGTTGCTGGAACGCGGCATCGTGCACCGCCTTCAGGGCCGCAAGGCCGAGGCCCGCGCCGATTGGCGCGCCGCGCTGGACGCCGCGCCGGACAGCGACGCCGCCCGTTCGGCCCAGGCCAACATTCACCTCCTGGATTCCGGCGTTCAATGAACGCTGGCAACCCGTCCCGACGGCCCCTATATTCGACCCGCCCCGACATCGCAACGCAATGGAACCGCAACCATGACCGAAGACGCCACCGCCCACAAACGCCCGGCCTTTGAAATCGGCGGCGGGTCCGTGGTGATCCGCTCCTCCGAAGACGGCCACGTGGTGTGCCTGAAGCTGGATCGCATGGGCAAGGAATACGTCCACCACTACGTCATCGAACTCGATCCGCGCCCCGCCGGCCACCTGGAACTGCTCTACGTGGATCCGGACGAGGAACTGTTCGACTGTTTCGCCACCATCGAGATGGACTACGGCCACGCGAACGGCGCGGACGAAGCGGTGGAGGCCGGCCACGCCTTTGAAAACAAGGACGGCCATTTCATCAAGGTGATGGACGACCCCAAGACGCAGAAGATGTTCGGTTTCGTCGAACCGTCCAGCGGTCAGGTGCGCATCCGCCAGGAACGCAAACTCAAGGGCGTGCACAAGGACTGGACCGCGCGGGCCAGGATCAAGGACGAGATCGTGGAACTGGCCGACCTTCTCAAGCGCTTCGCCGATCAACTCTGATCGCGCCGCCCTTAGCTTTTCGTCACGGTCGGAAGTAAAAATCGCCCCCGGTGAGCGACGAGGCTTCCCACGGCACCTGAGCGTTGGCGGTGGCGGCCATCACCGAATTGCGCACCATGCGGAACATCCGTTCCACCGTGACGCCCGATTTGATGATGGCGCGGGCCAGGGCCTCGGTATAGGGGCTGTTGGTTCCGGCGCCGTCCTGGGCGACGTCGCCGGGTCCGGTGGCGTAGGCGATCAGCGTGCCGCTGGGTGCGTCCATCCGCGCGAGACCCCGCGTGGAACCGCGAAAACTGCGTTTGTAGGGGTTGTTGCGGCACGCATCCAGGACCACGAAGTTCAGACGGTTTTGCGCGTATTCCATGGCGGTGAGCACGGAATCCATGGCCACGCCCTCGACGTCCACGTCTTTTTCGTTCTGGATGTCGGCGTCCACGGGGATCAGATAGTTGCGCCCGTTCACCTGGATGCCGTGCCCGGCGTAATAGAACAGCCCCACCGCGTCGCCGCCCAGTGCGTCCAGGCGGTCGCCGAACGTGTTGAGCGCGCGTTTCATGTCCTTCTGGTCGACGTCGGCGACGTGGATCACCTCGAACCCGACGGTTTTCAGCGTGCGCGCCATCAGCGCCGCGTCGTTCACGGGATTGGCCAACGGCGCGGCCGGATAATTGGAGTTTCCGATCACCAGGGCCACGCGCGGTCCCGACGCGGGGATGGCCTTGGGCTCGTCCAGCGGCGTCAGGGGTTGGACCTTGGCGGCGGGCGCCGGCGGCTGTGTAACGATCTGGGCCGCGCTCGCGGCCTCCTTGCGGACCGTGACCTCCATGAAGCCGGTGTTGTCGCCGGGCAGCCAGTCCCACGCATTGGTCCCCATATACAGCACGCCGCTGGCGGGGGCCGTCAGGGTCTTGACCTTGCCGACCACGAACGGCGCGCCCGTTTCGCCGATCTTGCCGACCAGCGCGGCGCTGCCCGCGCCGGGGACCGAGCCCGGGTCGCCTTCGCAAAGCGGCGTGTTGCCCGACCCGTTGGCGTCGGCGACGCCGCAGATCAGGCCGAAGCTCCAAGTGCCCTCGGCGCTCACCCGATAGGTCTCGCCCGCGCGCACCGTGACGCCCGCGTCCTGCCAGAATTGGGTGGGATAAATCTGCGTGACGTGGCTTTGCCCGGGGTCCAGCGTCACCTGCAAGACCGCGCTCCCCTGGGTCGTCTTCTGGCATCCCGCCAGCGCCATCAGCGCCAACATGGCCAAGAACACCCGGGACGGGAACGCGCGCGCATGCCTCATGCGGACCATCTTAGCCGCCGTCGAGCAGCCCTGACAACAGCCTGGCGGCGGTCAGACGTCCAGGTTGGCGACCTTGAGCGCGTTGTCCTGGATGAAGTCGCGCCGGGGTTCGACGTTGTCGCCCATCACGGTGGAGAAGATTTCGCCGGCCTCCTCGGTGTGTTCCACCTTCACCTGTAGCAACACGCGCACGTTGGGATCGAGCGTGGTTTCCCACAGCTGGCCGGGATTCATTTCCCCCAGCCCTTTGTAGCGTTGCACGCTCAAGCCCCTGCGCCCCAGTTCGGTGATGCGGTCGATCAGGTCCACCGGTCCGGCGATGGGGTGGTCCTTGTCCTTGGCGGTCAGCGTGCCGGGGTGGGCGAAGGTCTTTTGCAGATCCGCCGCCATGGCGTGCAGGCGGCGCGCCTCGGCGCTCTTGATCAGGTGCGCGTCCAACGCGTGGGTTTGCGTGACGCCGCGAATGGTCCGCGCCAGCTCCAGGCCACCATCGGTCAGCGCGCGCGCTTTCCAGCCGCGTTCGAGAGGCAGCTCCAGCGCGTCCATGCGCGTGGCCAGGATCTCGCCGGCCCGGACGGCGTGATCCGGGTCGTCCAAGACTTCCGGCAACAACGCGCCCGACAGCACGGCCTGCTCCACCATCCGCAGCGGCACGTGCTTGGCAAGGTCCAGAAGCAAGCCCCGCGCGGTGCGGGCCCGGTCGGCCAGCGCGCGCAGATCCGCGCCCGCCACCTGTTCGCCGTCGTGGGTGGCGAACACGGTGCCTTCGTCCACGGCGGCGTTGAACAGATAATCTTCCAGACCCCGGTCGTCCTTCAGATAGACCTCCGAATTGCCGCGCTTGACCCGGTACAACGGCGGCTGGGCGATGTACAGGAACCCGCGTTCGATGATTTCCGGCATCTGACGGTAGAAGAACGTCAACAGCAGGGTCCGGATGTGGCTGCCGTCGACGTCAGCGTCGGTCATAATAATGATCTTATGATAACGACACTTGTCGACATTGAAATCTTCGCGTCCGATTCCGGTCCCAAGGGCCGCAATCAGCGTCCCGATTTCCGCTGACGACAGCATTTTGTCGAAACGAGCGCGTTCTACGTTCAAAATTTTGCCCTTAAGTGGCAAGATGGCCTGGTTGGAGCGGTCGCGCCCTTGTTTGGCGGACCCGCCGGCCGAATCGCCCTCGACGATGAACAATTCGGATTTCGCCGGGTCGCGTTCCTGGCAGTCGGCCAGTTTTCCAGGCAGCGACGTGATGTCCAGCGCGCCCTTGCGCCGGGTCAGTTCGCGGGCCTTGCGCGCGGCCTCGCGGGCGGCGGCGGCTTCGATGATCTTGCCGATCACCTGCTTGGCCTCGCTCGGGTGTTCCTCGAACCACTGGTCCAGGCCCTCGCCCAGGATGCTTTCCACCACCGGGCGCACCTCGGAAGACACCAGCTTGTCCTTGGTCTGGGACGAGAACTTGGGGTCCGGGACCTTCACCGACAGCACGCAGGTCAGCCCCTCGCGCGCGTCGTCGCCGGTGATGGCGACCTTTTCCTTCTTCGCCATGCCGGATTTGGTGAAATACGCGTTGATGGTGCGGGTCAGCGCGCCGCGAAAGCCCGCCAGATGCGTGCCGCCGTCGCGCTGCGGGATGTTGTTGGTGAAACACAACGTGGTCTCATGGTAGCTGTCATTCCACTGCAGCGCCAACTCGACGGTGATGTCGTCCTTTTCCCCCGACACCATCACGGTTTCGCCGATCAGCGGCGTCTTCGCGCGGTCCAGGTACTTGACGAAGGCGGCGAGCCCGCCTTCGTAGTGCATGTCCACCACCTTTTCGTCCACGTGGCGGGCGTCGGTCAGCTTCAGGCGCACCCCGGAATTGAGGAACGCCAGTTCGCGGAGACGATGTTCCAGGGTCGAGAAGTCGAATTCCGTCATGGTGAAGGTGGCGGACGAGGGATGAAACGTCACGTGCGTGCCGGTCAGCGGCTTGCCGGTGTCGACGATCGGCGAGTCGCCGACCACCTCCAGGTGCCGCACCGTGTCGCCGTGCTCGAAACGCGCCGAGTGTTCCTTGCCCTTGCGGTGGATGGTGACTTCCAGCCAGTCCGACAGCGCGTTCACCACCGACACGCCCACCCCGTGCAGCCCGCCCGACACCTTGTAGGAGTTCTGGTCGAATTTCCCGCCCGCGTGCAGCTGGGTCATGATGACTTCCGCCGCCGAGACGCCTTCGCCGGCGTGCATGTCCACCGGAATGCCGCGCCCGTTGTCGGTCACCGTCACCGAACCGTCGGCGTTCAGCGTCACCGTCACCATGTCGCAGTGCCCGGCCAGCGCCTCGTCGATGGCGTTGTCCACCACTTCGTAGACCATGTGGTGCAGGCCCGTGCCGTCGTCGGTGTCGCCGATGTACATCCCGGGGCGCTTGCGCACGGCTTCCAGGCCCTTGAGAACCTTGATGGAATCCGCGCCGTATTCGTTGCCGGCGGCGTTCGGGTCTTGGTCTTTGGGGGTGTCGGTCATATCGGTTTCTCGCTCAATCGCGCTCGTGAATGCGGGCGTCGTCCACATGGTAGAAGCGGGCGTGGTGTTTCAGGGGGGCGAACAATTCGGCGTCGGTGCCGGTGAACCAGGCCTGGCAGCCCAATTGGCGGACCTCGTCGAACAGCGCGTCGCGGTGGCGGTTGTCCAGGTGTGCGGCGACCTCGTCCAGCAAGATCACCGGCACGCGGCCCTCGTCGCTGGCGCTGAGACGCGCCGCCGCCAGGACCAGACCCACCAACAGCATCTTCTGCTCGCCGGTCGAACACTGCTCGGCGGGCATCGCCTTGGCCGCGTGGGTCACCAAAAGATCACTTTGATGCGGCAAGCGCCCGTCGACGCCGCGCCCCACGCCGCCGGATCGTGCGTCGCGGGCGCGGGCGCGTTTGAACATGTCGCGCAACCGGTCTTCCACGGCCAATGCCGGAAAATCCCGCAGCCAGCCTTCGGCCAGAC
>JADGBG010000056.1 GCA_015231605.1 Alphaproteobacteria bacterium
GGTGGTTCTGGTGGCGCGGGCGTGGCGGCGGACGTCCCCGTCGCCGGCCACGCGCGCGCTGGCCCTGGCGCTCGGCGCGCTGACGGTCACGCCCTACGCCTGGGATTACGATACCGTGGTGTTGGCTCCCCTGTTGGCGTGGCGGATGCGTGACGGCGCGTGGAAGCCCTGGGAAGCCTCGGCCCTGGCCCTGGCGGTCGCGCTCCCGCTGCTCCAGCCGCCGTTGACCAAGGGTCTGGGCCTGCCCGCGGGGCCGGTGATCTTGCTTCTGGCCTTGTGGGCCGTGTCGCGCGACGCGCCTAACCCTGCCTCGGAAAACTGAGCGGCATGTCGATGCGGAAGCTGGTCCCTCCGCCCTCCAGACCGTCGCAATCGATCTCGCCGCCGATCAGTTGAACCAGCTTCTGCGTTTTGATGAGCGCGATGTCCATGCCTTCGCCGTTGGCGTCGTCCATGGACAGGCCGGCGAAGGGATTGAGCAACGCCGCGCGGCTGGCCCGGCTAAGCTCGCCGCCCCGGTTGGCCGCCTGAAACCGAAACAGTCCGTCGGCGATTCTGGACCAGGACAGCTCGACGGTCTGCCCCGCCTGGGCTTCGTCGATCACCTTGGAGACGATGTTCACCAACACGGACTGATAGCGGGTGAGATCGGTGTGGATCGTCGCCAACCCTTCCAGCGCCCCATCCCGATGGATGTGAACGCCGCGCCGCTCGGCGCGGGCCTCGGCAAATTCCGTGACTTCCAACAGGGCATCCAGCGGATCGCAGTCGTCGATGTGCGGCTTGAATTCGCCGCCGTCCATTGTCGACAAGTCCAGAATGTCGTCGATCAGCCGCATCAGGCTCTGGCCCGCCGTGACGATGCTGTCCACGGCCATCTTTTCGTCCGCGTCGAATTTTCCGCCGATATCCATCTGCAACAACTGGCCGAAGCCCAAGATGGCGTTCAAGGGCGTGCGCAGCTCGTGGCTCATGGCGGACAGGAAATTGGTGCGGTCCTCGTCGGCGCGCCGGTTGGCTTCGTCGTTGACGTGGAGCGCCGCCTGACGCGCGTTGACGATGGCCAGCGCCGTCGCCGAGGCCAGCGCCGTCAACACCACCCGGTCGTGGCCCACGAACAGGCCGCTGCCGCGCTTGTTCAGGACCTCCAGCGCGCCCAGCACGCGGCCGCGAATCACCAAGGGCGCGCACAACAGCGATTCGGTCTTGAATCCCGTCATGGCGTCGACCTTTTCGGCGAATCGCGAATCGCCCCGCACGTCGTGCGCGATGATCGCCTCGCTTCCCTGCGTCACGCGCCCGACGATGCCCTCGTCCGGGCGCAGACGCATGCCGGTGATGTCCACCGGCCCCGCGCACGCCCGGCACACCAGCACGTTGTCGTTGTTTTCCAGCAAAAACAGCGAGGCCGCCTCGCACTGGAGATAGTTTTTGATGTGGTCGACGCTGATTTGCAGGGTCTCGCCCATGTCCATGGAGGCGGCGAAGGAATTGTTGATGCTGGTCAGCAGGTCCAACATCATGTCGTGGGTGATGAACATTCCGAACGACGCCTGCTTGTCGTGGAAGTTGACCCCGATGCCGCCGCCCGCCACGCGCACCACCTCGCACGGGAACACCAGGCTGTCATGATCGCTGGCGAACCGCACATGGCCGAACATGCCACATTCCGGCAGGTTTCCGGGAGTGTCGGGAATAATGTACACGCCGCCCAGACTGACGTCCCGGGTATGGCCCGGGTAGCTCCGTCCGTCGTCCAGCAACAGCGTCAGCGCGGACTTGTAATCCTGGCGCTCCCACCGGCGCTGGTTGGCGGCCAGGCCCGGCGACACGTCGATGTTCAGATCATCTTGTTCGGCCATGCGTCCTCCGCGGCCCCATCCATGGACCGCCCCACTTCGCGGCGAGCCGCCGGCATGCCAAGCGATTGGGCCACGCCGGTCAGGATTCGACCAACACGCGGTCCGGCGGCGGATGGCCGTCGGTGAAGGCCTTGATGTTGACCAGCACCTTTTCCCCCATGTCGATGCGTCCCTCGCAGGTGGCCGAGCCCATGTGCGGCATCAGCGTGACGTTGCTCAGCGTCAGAAACTTGGGGTTGATGGCGGGTTCGTTTTCGAACACGTCCAGGCCCGCGCCGGCGATGCGGCCGTCCTTCAGCATCTTGATCAGCGCCCGTTCGTCGATGATTTCGCCGCGCGCCGTGTTCACCACCACCGCATGGGGTTGCAGCAAATTGAGCCGCCGCGACGACAGCAGATGGTAGGTCGCGGGGGTGTGCGGACAGTTGACCGAGATGATGTCCATGCGCGCCAGCATCTGGTCCAGGCTTTCCCAGTATGTGGCCTCCAACTGGCGCTCGACCTCTTCGTGGACGCGGTTGCGGTTGTGATAGTGGACCGACAGGCCGAATCCGCGCGCGCGCTTGGCCACGGCGCGACCGATCCGTCCCATTCCGACGATGCCGATTCGCTTGCCGTGGATGCGGTGGCCCAGCATCCAGGTGGGCGACCAACCGGTCCAGCGGCCGTCGCGCAACGCGCGTTCGCCCTCCACCAGACGGCGGGACACGGCCAGGATCAGCGCCATGGTCATGTCGGCGGTGTCCTCCGTCAGGACGTCGGGGGTGTTGGTCACGGTGATGCGCCGGGCGCGCGCCGCCGCCACGTCGATATGATCGACGCCGGTGCCGTAATTGGCGATCAGTTTCAGGCTCGGCCCAGCCTCGGCGATGACGTCGGCGTCGATGTCGTCGGTCACCGTCGGCACCAGCACGTCGCACGCCTGCGCGGCGTCGATCAACTGCGCCTTGGTCAGCGGCGCGTCCTCGTGATTGAGCCGGGTGTCGAACAGCTCCATCATTCGGGTCTCGACCGCATCGGGCAATTTGCGCGTGACGACGACCTTGGGCTTCGTCCTCGTAAACATGTCGATCTTGTCCCTTGGTCCAGTTCGACGCCGGTCCTTTTTGCGTACCAGCAATCCCCGGACCTGTCCAGTGTCAGAAGGCGACGCGCCTTGACCTAGACCGTGGGAAAAACCTTATAATACCCCCGATTCGCAGCGCGTGAACGGATTCCGAGTATCCTTATGCACAGACCCACCCTTTTGCTCGCGGCTTTCCTGGTCGCCGCCCCGGCTCTGACGCCGGCCCTGGCCCAGGTTTCCGGATCGGGTCTGCCTTTGCCGCGCTTCGTCAGCCTGCGCGCCGCCGAGGTCAACTTACGCACCGGCCCCGGCGTCCAGTATCCCGTGGACTGGGTTTACCGGAAGTCCGGGCTGCCCATGGAAGTGATCGCCGAATACAAGGCCTGGCGCAAGGTCCGCGACTGGGAAGGCGCGCAGGGCTGGGTGCACCAGACCATGCTGTCTTCCAAACGGTCCTTCATCGTCACCGGCGCGACCCGCGACCTTCTGTCCAAGCCCGACCCCGATGCCGCCCCCGTGGCGCGCGTTCAACGCCTGGTGATGGGACGCCTGGTCGCCTGTCCCGGCGACGGCGCGTTCTGCCGCGTCGAGGTCGAGGGGTTCGAGGGGTGGCTGAAACGCGCGGATTTTTGGGGCGTTCTCAAGGGCGAAACCATGGAGTAAAGCGATTTTATGAAATTTCGCGCTTGCCAAATCTTTTCTTATGATTTCCAACGCATTGAATCGTCTTGATTTTAATTCCGAACAGATTTTGCCCGGATCCCCAAGTTCGCACCCTGCCGCAGCCTTTCGTTGCTCGGCATTTTGATCGCCCGGGATTGGATTTTGTCGGGTCCGCAATCGCCCCGGGTGCGGTTTAGCGCCTGCCGGGAGCCATTTTATTGCGGTTGCGGAACCATAAGCAGATTCCAGAGACCATTCGGCAACGTAATCGTTACACTCTATATTCCAATACGTTATTAAGCACGAAGACGTTCAGTCCAGGTCCCCGGCCAACGCCTGACGCACCGCGGGCGGCAGTTTTGCCATATGACCGTATGCGGCATGGTCGATGGCCAACACCACGTCCACGTCCGATCCCTTGAATGCTTCGGCCTGGAGGTCGGTCAGCGGGAAATGCAGAAACTGAATGCTCGACGCCTTGCCCTCGGCGGTGGTGCGTTCCACGTCGTCCTCGGGCACTGCGGACACGATTTCGGTCCCGATCGCCAGGGTCACGGCGTGCTCCACACCCCCCAGAACCGACAGCAAGCGGTCTCGGCGTACCGGGTCGTCGATTTCGAACATCAAGGTCGCGACCAGCTCGCGGCCCTTGGGGATGAGCGGATTGTAGGCGCGGAGCTCGTCTTCGATCTGCGCCTCGCCGCCCTGTTCGATGCGCAGCATCTCGTGGATCTGATGCCACATGGTGTCGTAGTTTTCGAAATACGCGGTGGCGTCCGGCCCGACGTGCACACGGCGGTTCTTCTTCATCTCGGTTACGGCCTTGCGCCGGGCGTCGCGGACCTTGGCGTACTCGGCCATGTCCATGATGTCGGCGCGCGTGATTTCATGGCGTTCGCGGGTCATGACGCGGTCTCCTCACAGTCCGTAGGCGCGTGCCAGCAGCTGCACGGGATGGCGCAGGGTTTCGCCGGGTCCGCTCACCGTGAAGTCCTTGCGCTCCATGCCCTGTTTGATGTGGTCGCAGGCCAGCGGGCATTCCGACACCACGTAGGCCGGGGCGGCCTTGGCGGCGTCGCGCGCCACCGGCGCGCCGACCTTCATGCCGGTCTCGAACCACGCCTTCATGATGCCCCAGGACCCGCCATGGCCGGAGCAGCGCTCGATCACCTTGGTTTCGGTCCCGGGGATCAGCTTGAGCAATTCCTCGGCCTTGCGGCCCATGTTCTGCGCGCGGGCATGGCACGCGATGTGCGCCACCACCCCGCCGCCGAGCGGCTTCAGGCCATCGGCCAGGCCTTCCTTCGCGGCGATGTCGACCACGTATTCGGTGACGTCGAAGGTGGCCCGGCTGAGATTCTTCACGTTTTCATCCCCGGATTCGATCAGGGGCCATTCGAATTTCAGCATCAAGGCGCAGCTCGCCACCGGCACGACGATGTCATGACCGCCATCCACGTAGGGCTTGAGCGCCGCCGCCACCCGGCGCGCCTTCTCGGCCACGCGGGCGATATCGCCCTGCTCCAACTGCGGCATGCCGCAGCATTCCGGATAGACGATTTCCGCCGCGATGCCGTTTATGGCCAGAACCTTGCGCGTGTCCAACACGATGTCGGGGTCGTTGTATTCGCCGAAGCAAGACGCATAGATCACCGCCTTGCGCCCCACCGCCGGCGCGTGCGGATTCACCGTCACCGGTTCCGCCTTGGCGCGTTTGCGGCAACTCTGCCTGGCGAATTCAGGCAAATGGGCGTCGCGGTGGATGCCGTTGACCGTCTCCATCACCGGGCGGGTCAGTGCGTTGCCGCGTTTCGACGCCCAGTTGGCGATGCCCGAAAAGCCCACGCCCAGCGGTCCGTTGCGGTCCATTTCCGACAGCTGGCCCTGTTTCTTGTCGAATTTGCCTTGCTTGAACTTGACCGCGCGGGCGCGGACCATCAGGTGCGGGAAGTCCAGATCCCATGCGTGCGGCGGCACGTAGGGGCATTTGGTCATGAAGCACATGTCGCACAGCGTGCAGGCGTCGACCACCTTCCAGTAGTCGGCCTTGGCCACCCCGTCCACCTCGCCGGTGGGGGATTCGTCGACCAGATCGAACAGGCGCGGAAAGCTGTCGCACAGATTGAAGCAGCGCCGGCAGCCATGGCACAGGTCGAACACCCGCTCCATCTCCGCAAAAAGCTTCGTTTCGTCGGTGAAATCCGCGTCCCGCCAATTGAGCGGATGACGCTTGGGCGCTTCCAGGCTGCCTTCTCTCATGGTCCGTTCCCATCCTCTCCTCATCTCGTAAAAAAGCGCGGGAGACCGTCGCCCAGCCCCCCGCGCCTTGTCGTGCCCGTCAACCGGAAGTCTTAGTCCAGGTTGTCGAGAGCCTTCTGGAAACGGCCGGCGTGGGACTTTTCGGCCTTCGCCAGGGTTTCGAACCAGTCGGCGATTTCGTCGAAACCTTCGTCGCGGGCGGTCTTCGCCATGCCCGGGTACATGTCGGTGTACTCGTGGGTTTCGCCGGCGATGGCGGCCTTCAGGTTGTCGCCGGTGGGACCGATGGGCAGACCCGTGGCGGGGTCGCCGACGGCTTCAAGGAATTCCAGATGACCGTGAGCATGACCGGTTTCACCTTCGGCGGTGGAGCGGAACACCGTGGCCACGTCGTTGTAGCCTTCGATGTCGGCCTTTTGCGCGAAGTACAGATAGCGGCGGTTCGCCTGGGATTCCCCGGCAAACGCGTCCTTGAGGTTTTGTTCGGTCTTGGAACCTTTCAAGCTCATCTTCGGCCTCCTTGTTGGAATGAATGGGCAAAAAAATCGCGGCACGGGACCCGTCGAATCGTCCCACGGCCCCCCTACACGCGATTCAGTATACACGCTGGTCCGAAACCGTCAACATTACTTATGACGATTCCAGAAACACATTTAACTTATTGATATTTATTCATCTACGAGCCTTACCACCACGTCAACCCCGGTGATGCGGCACCCTTCGGGTGGGGCGGGCATGTCCAAAAGACGCACTTCGCCGCCGGGCATGTCTTCCAATTTGCCGTTCTTTTCATGGAAGAAGTGGCCGTGCTGGTGGGTGGTGGTGTCGAAATAGGACCGCGCCGGATCGACCACGATTTCCCGCAACAAACCCGCGTCGGTGAACTGGTGCAGCGTGTTGTACACGGTCGCCAAGGACACCCGGATGGACGCGTCCTGCGCTTCGTCGTGGAGCATTTCCGCCGTGACGTGCCGGGATCCGTTGTCGAACAGCAGCTTGGCCAAGGCCAGGCGTTGACGGGTGGGGCGCAAGCCCGCGCCGCGCAGCTGCTCCAGAACATGTGCGTAAGGTCTCATGCCGACTCCTTTGGCTGACACTCGTTTCTTTCGGGATCCCCCCGATGGACCGCCCCGGATGGAACGTCCGTCGCGGGCATCCTTGTTTACAGTCATTGTAGATCAGTTAAGCATGAATTGAAATGTCACGCAAAACCAAAATACACAACGGATTCGTTTTTAGCGACGGCGCCCGGCCCTCAATCGCCGCTGACGATGCGGTCGACCAGCTGCTTGACCGTGGGGATGAATCCGTTCGCATAGAACGGATCACGCCCGAACATGTAGGCGTTGTGTCCGGCGAACATCAGGCTTTGATCCAGATCGCCGCCGTGAGCCGCGCGCTGCAAGGCCTTCTGGATGCAGAACGAACGCGGATCGGCGCGCTTGCCGTTGGTGCCTTCGGCGTTGTCGGCCCAGTTGGAGAACCGGCACTGCGACAGGCAGCACATGCATTCGCCCTGGCTCTGCACGATCTGCTGGGCCTTTTCCGGGGTTTCGAACACCAGCGTGGAATCGGGCGTTTTCATGCCTTCGGTGAAGCCCTGAGCGATCCAACCCTGCGCGCGGGGCAGATCGTCGGGGCGCAAAAACACCGGGCGGCCGCGCGGGCCCAGCGGCAGTTCTGCGGTAAAGCCGTCGTCCGCGTCCGCCTTGGCGCGGTAGTCGACCTGGCGTGCGGACCGCGCTTCGAGCGCTTCCAGGAACGGGTTCTTGATGGCCGACGAGTAGAAGCCGGTGGGGCTGAAGCGGTTCAGCATCACGTCGCCTTCCTTGAGCGCCAGCAGCCGTTGCTTCCATGCCGCCGCAATGGGGCTTTCCTGGGTGAGCAACGGACGGGTGCCGTACTGGAACGCGATCGGGCCCAGTTCCGGATTGTCGATCCAGTCCTGCCAGTCGCGCAGGAACCACACGCCGCCGGCCATGACGATGGGCGTCGCTTCAAGCCCGCACGTGTTCATCACCTGGCGCAGTTCGAGAACGCGCGGCATGGGATCCTGGGGCTCGTCGGGGTTTTCGCTGTTGGACAGGCCGTTGTGCCCGCCCGCGCGCCACGGGTCTTCGTACACCACGCCGCCCAGCAGGTCCGCGTGGTTCTTGTAGGAGCGTTTCCACAACGCGTTGAAGGCGCGCCCGCTTGAAACGATGGGATAGTAGTGCTTGCCGTACTGGGCGGCGATTTCGGCGACTTTGTAGGGCATGCCCGCGCCGCAGGTGATGCCGTTGATCAGCTCGCCCGCGCGTTCCATGATGCCATGCAGAATGGGGATGGTGCCACCCGCTTCCCACAGCACGTTGATGTGGATGCGGCCCTCGCCGCCGGCGGTTTCGTGCGCGACGCGCGCCTGTTCGACGCCGCCCTCGATGGCGTAGGCCTTCAGCTCCTCGAACCGCTCGCTGCGGGTCTTGCCGTGGTAGATCTGGGGAATGACGCGCCCGTCGGCATCAAAGGAATCGGCGTTGGTACAGGAAATGGTGCCGATGCCGCCCGCCTTGGCCCATGCTCCGGCCGTGAGGCCAGTGGACACGGCCACGCCTTTGCCGCCTTCGATCAGCGGCAGGACGTCCTTGCCGGACATGTTCATTGCGTTCAGAGCTTTCACGGACCCTCCGCCCTTTCTCCGGTGCGGGGCTCGGCCCCGCGCGGACCCCGGCCGCGGCGACGCCGCCCTGGTCCCAAACCCTTGTCACCCGGCGTACGGGGCGGCGGATGCGCCGCCCCGCTCCGGTTCCGGCTTGGCCGGATTACTTCTTGGCTTCCGGCTCGACTTCCTTGCCGGTTTCCTGATCGACCACTTTCATCGACAGCTTCACTTTGCCGCGATCGTCGATGCCGATCAACTTCACCTTGACCTCCTGGCCTTCCTTGAGAACGTCGGTAACCTTCTCGACCCGGTGGTTGGCCAGTTCGGAAATGTGCACCAGGCCGTCGCGCGGCCCCATGAAGTTCACGAACGCGCCGAAGTCCATGATCTTGACCACCTTGCCGGTGTAGATCATGCCCACTTCCGGTTCGGCCACGATGCCTTTGATCCAGTTGATCGCGGCTTCCATGGCCTTTTCGTCGACCGCGGCGACCTTGACGGTGCCGTCGTCGTCCAGGTCCACCTTGGCGCCGGTGGTTTCGCAGATTTCGCGAATCACCTTGCCGCCCGCGCCGATGACGTCGCGGATCTTGTCCTTCTTGATGGTGAAGGTTTCGATGCGCGGCGCGGTGGCGGCGACGTGGTCGCGGCCTTCGGTGATGGTGTGGCCCATTTCGCCGAGGATGTGCAGGCGGCCGTCCTTGGCCTGGGCCAGGGCGGTCTTCATGATGTCCTGGGTGATGGACGTGATCTTGATGTCCATCTGCAACGACGTGATGCCTTCCTCGGTGCCGGCGACCTTGAAGTCCATGTCGCCCAGGTGATCTTCGTCGCCCAGGATGTCGGACAGCACGGCGACGCCGTCGTCTTCCTTGATCAGGCCCATGGCGATGCCCGCCACCGGCCGCTTCAGCGGAACGCCCGCGTCCATCAGCGCCAGCGAGCACGAGCACACGGACGCCATCGACGACGAGCCGTTGGATTCGGTGATTTCCGACACCACGCGAATGGTGTAGGGGAAGTCTTCCTTGGTCGGCATCACCGGGTGGATGGCGCGCCAGGCCAGCTTGCCGTGGCCGATTTCACGCCGTCCCGTGGCGCCGAAGCGGCCCGCTTCGCCGACCGAGAACGGCGGGAAGTTGTAGTGCAGCATGAAGTGGTTGCGGTACGACCCTTCGAGCGCGTCGATGATCTGTTCGTCCGAGCCGGTGCCCAGCGTGGCGACGCCCAGCGACTGGGTTTCGCCGCGGGTGAACAGGGCCGAGCCGTGGGCGCGCGGCAGCACGCCGACTTCGGTGACGATGGGACGGACCGTCTTGGTGTCGCGCCCGTCGATGCGGATGCCCGTTTCCAGGATGGAGCGGCGCACGATGCTCTTTTCCAACGACTTGAACGCGTCGTCCAGGACCTTGCCGACCAGATCGGCGTCGAATTCCTCGCGGATCTTCTCGGCCGCGCCGGCCTTGGCGGCGGCGACGGCGGCCTGACGGTCCAGCTTGTCGGAAATCTTGTAGGCGTCGCGCAGACCGGCTTCGGCCAGTTCCTTGACCTTCGCCTTGACGTCGTCCAGGCCTTCCGGGGCCGGCGCGATGTCCATCGGGTCCTTGGCGCACTGTTCGGCCATTTCGATGATCATGTCGATCACCGGCTGGAACGCGTCGTGGCCGAAGGTCACCGCGCCCAGCATCACTTCCTCGCTGAGTTCGGAGGCTTCGGATTCGACCATCAGCACGCCTTCCTTGGTGCCGGCGACCACCAGGTCGAGTTCGGAGTTGACCATTTCGTCGATGTGCGGGTTCAGCACGTATTCGCCGTTGATGTAACCGACGCGGCAGCCGCCGATGGGGCCCATGAACGGCGCGCCGGAAATGGTCAGCGCGGCGGACGTGCCGATCATCGACACGATGTCCGGATCGTTTTCCATGTCATGTTGCAGCACGGTGCAGATGACCTGGGTTTCGTTCTTGAAGCCCTTGGCGAACAGCGGGCGGATGGGGCGGTCGATCAGACGCGAAACCAGGGTTTCCTTTTCGCTGGGACGCCCTTCACGCTTGAAGAAGCCGCCCGGAATGCGTCCGGCGGCATAGGTCTTTTCCTGGTAGTGAACCGACAGCGGGAAGAAATCGATGCCCGGGCGTTCGTTGTTTTCGGCGACGGCGGTGCACAGCACCTTGGTTTCGCCGTAGGTCGCCATCACGGCGCCGTTGGCCTGGCGGGCGATCTTGCCGGTTTCCAGCACCAGCGTGCGGCCGCCCCACTCGATTTCTTTCCTGAATTCCTTAAACATTCTGACTTTCCTTACAACTTCCAATGCGGCAGGCCCATATCTCTCGGACAACACCTACCAACTGTTCCTGCCGAAATCCGCCCCGGCCCTCCGGAACGGCACGGCCCCGCGCGGCGCGCAAAGGCCGGCGTCCGAACCCTCGGCCGAGGGTTCGGACGCGCGCGTCCTTAGCGGCGCAGGCCGAGACGCTGGATCAGGCTCACGTAACGGCCCTGTTCCTTGTTCTTCAGATAGTCGAGCAGGCTGCGGCGCTGGCCGACCATCACCAGAAGGCCACGGCGGGAGTGGTGGTCCTTCTTGTGGGATTTGAGGTGTTCGGTCAGGTTCGAAATGCGTTCGGACAGAACGGCGACTTGAACCTCGGGGGAGCCGGTATCGCCTTCTTTGGTGGCGTATTCCTTGATGAGCTCTTGCTTGCGTTCGGCGGTAATCGACATCGGGTTCTCCTTATTGTTTATAGGTTCAAAACGCGGACCGGGCGGATCTGTCCGTCCTCGATCCGGGCCAGGGCGACGGGCGTGTCCGCAAAAACGACGACAACCGTTTTTCCCGTCTCCGCCTGTGTTCCAGGCGCGCGGGCCAAAACGGCGTTCGCCGGTACGGCCATGCCATGACGCATGTTCCCGGCCTCGTCCTCCGTCAGGGCCAGCGCCGGGATGTCGTCCAGCGCGGTCAAGATCGGAAGCACGATTTCTTCAAGGGGCGCACTATGCCCCAAGGCCTCCAAGGAATCCAGAGAAATCGCGCCGGATTCCCGAAACGGGCCGCTCCGCGTGCGGCGCAGATCCGCGACGTGTCCGACGGTGCCGAGGCGGCGCGCCAGGTCGCGTGCGAGCGCGCGGATGTAGGTCCCCTTGCCGCATGCCACGTCGACCACCGCAAGGTCATCCGCGGGCATGTCGGCGAGCGTCACGGCGTCGATGCGCACGGTGCGCGGCTTCATCTCCACCTCCTCGCCGGCGCGGGCCAGCGTGTAGGCGCGCCGACCGTCGACCTTGAGCGCGGAAAAGGCGGGCGGGACCTGCACCACGTCGCCGGTGAATTCGGCAAGGACGGCTTCGATTTCGGCGCGGGTGGGACGTACGTCCGAGGTCTCGATCACCTCGCCCTCGGCGTCGTCGGTGCTGGTGGCGGAGCCGAACCGCACCCAGCAGCGATACCCCTTGACCCCATCCATCACGAACGACACGGTTTTGGTGGCCTCGCCCAGCGCGATCGGCAACACGCCGGTGGCCAGCGGGTCCAGGGTGCCGCCGTGCCCAGCCTTTTCGGCGTCCAGCGCGCGCCGCACCCGGCCCACCACGGCGGACGAACTCATGCCTTTCGGCTTGTCGATGACGATCCAGCCGTGAACCGGCCGACCCTTGCGTTTGCGCGCCATGTTTCGCGTTCCAGCTCTAATTTCGCGGAAGGATCTGGATTGCTTCGTCGCCATGCTCCGCGCAATGATGATCGTTCAAAGCGAGGCGCCGCGAAGCGGGGACGAAGCAATCCGGACGACCCGCACCCCTCATCGACATGTCAATCGTCCTCGTCGTCCTCGTCGTCCTCGTGACGCAGGTCCCGCATCACTTCGGGACTGTGCAGCAGCTGGTCGATGTGGGACGCGGTGTCGAACGAGGTGTCGTGCAGGAAATGCAGGGTGGGGGCGAACCTGAGGTTCACCTGGCGCACCACTTCGTGGCGCAGGAACCCCTTGGCGTGCTCCAACGCGTCCACCACGGCCTTCACCGCCTGCGCGTCGCCGCCGCCGAGCGGCGTGACGAAGCAGGTGGCGTTCTTGAGATCTGGACTGACGCGCACCTCGGTGACCGTCACCGGAGTGGTGGCGAGCGCCGGGTCGCGCAGTTCACCGCGCTCCAGGATCCAGGCCAGCGCGTGGCGCAGTTCCTCGCCCACGCGCAACTGGCGCTGACTCGGCCCACGGGCGGAATGGGTATGGCCGTGACGGGACATGTTCAAAGCCCTTGCATCGAAAAGACGGACGGGAGACGGCGACCGAGGGGATCAGCCCTCGAGTTGACGCGCCACCTCGATCACCTCGAAGCATTCGATGACGTCGCCTTCCTTGATGTCGTCGTAGTGGGCGAACGACATGCCGCACTCCATGCCTTCCTTGACTTCCTTGACGTCGTCCTTGAAGCGCTTGAGCTGGCTCAATTCGCCCTCGTGGATCACCACGTCGTCGCGCAGCAGACGCACCTTGGCGCCACGCTTGACCATGCCGTCCGTGATCATGCAGCCCGCGACCTTGCCCACCTTGGTGATGGAGAACACTTCGCGGATCTGCGCGTAGCCCAGGAACTCTTCCTTGAGCGTCGGCGCCAGCATGCCCGACAGCGCCTTGCGCATGTCATCGGTGACGTCGTAGATGATCGAATAGTAGCGGATGTCGACGCCGTCGCGCTTCGCCAGGTCGCGGGCCTGGGCGTTGGCGCGCACGTTGAAGCCGATGATGAAGCCGCCCGACGCCCGGGCCAGGATCACGTCCGATTCGTTGATGCCACCCACCGCGCCATGGAGAATCTGGGCCTTGACCTCGTCGGTACCCATCTTGTCCAGCGCCGCCATGATGGCTTCGAGCGAGCCGTGCACGTCGGCCTTGACCACCACCGGCAGGGTCTGCGCCTGACCTTCCTTGATGCGTTCGAACATCTGCTCCAGCGTGCCGCGGTTGGCGGCGGTGGTGCGCAGTTCACGCTTCTTGCGCTGGCGGTATTCGGTGACTTCGCGCGCCCGGCCCTCGTCGCCGACCACGACCATCACGTCGCCTGCGTCGGGCGTGCCGTTCATGCCCAGGATTTCCACCGGCATGCCGGGACCGGCTTCGTCGATCGGGGCGCCGTGATCGTCGATCAGCGCGCGCACCCGGCCCCATTCGGCGCCGGCGACGAAGATGTCGCCCTTTCTCAGCGTGCCGCGCTGCACCAGGGCGGTGGCGACGGAGCCGCGGCCCTGTTCCATCTTCGCTTCGATGATGAAGCCCTCGGCGGGGCGGTCGGGATTGGCCTTGAGATCAAGGATTTCGGCCTGCAACAGGATCGCTTCCTCCAGCTTGTCCAAGCCGGTGCGGGCCTTGGCGGAGACCTCCACGGCGAGCACATCGCCGCCCATTTCCTCGACCACGATTTCGTGCTGCAACAGTTCCATGCGGACCTTCTGCGGATTGGCGTCGGGCTTGTCGCACTTGTTGATGGCGACGATGATCGGCACTTCCGCGGCCTTTGCGTGATGAATGGCTTCGATGGTTTGCGGCATGACGCTGTCGTCGGCCGCGACCACCAGAACCACGATGTCTGTGACCTTGGCGCCGCGCGCGCGCATATCGGTGAACGCGGCGTGGCCCGGGGTGTCGACGAAGGTGATCTTGGCGCCGGTTTCCAGCCGCACCTGATAGGCGCCAATGTGCTGGGTGATGCCGCCGGCTTCGCCGCCCGCCACGTCGGTGGCGCGCAACGCGTCCAACAGCGACGTCTTGCCATGGTCGACGTGACCCATCACGGTCACCACCGGGGGACGCGACTTGAGGTCGACATCCTTGTCGCCGCCGCCGCTCAGTCCGGTTTCCACGTCGGATTCCGAAACGCGTTGGATGTTGTGGCCGAACTCGGTGACGATCAGTTCGGCGGTGTCGGCGTCGAGGGTCTGGTTGATGGTGGCCATCACGCCCATCTTCATCAGCGAGCGGATCACGTCCACGCCGCGCTCCGCCATGCGGTTGGCCAGCTCCTGCACGGTGATGGTTTCGGGAACCACCACGTCGCGCACGATCTTCATGCCTTCGGCGCGGGCGCGCACCTGCTGCTGCTTTTCCTTTTCGCGCTTGCGGCGCACGGACGCCAGCGAGCGTTGCCGTTCCTCGCTGTCGGACAGCATCGACGAAATGGTGAGCTTGCCGGAACGGCGGCGTTCCTCGCCGCGCGAGCGCACCGGCACATGGGCGACACGCTCGGTCTTGTCGCTCTTCTCGACCTTGTCGGTCTTGGCCTTCTTGGCCTTCTTGGCCTTCTTGTCGTCGCGGCCCTTGTCGGCCGCGGGCTCCTCGCCGGGGACGACCGGCATGGGTTCCGGCGCGGGCCCGGGTTCCGACGCGGGAGCCTCGGCGGCGCGGCGCGCCTCTTCCTCGGCGCGCTTGGCTTCCTCTTCGGCGCGCAGCTTTTCCTCTTCGGCGCGGCGCACCTCTTCCTCGGCGCGGCGCTTTTCCTCTTCCGCGGCGCGGATCTTGGCGTCTTCCAACGCCTTGACGCGGGCCAGGCGTTCGCCGTCCGTCAGGTTGTCGTCATGGCCGGAGAACATGGCGTCGGGCGCGGACGCGGCCTGGGGCGCGGGGGCGGCGGAATTCTCGCTCACCTGGGCCATCTTGCCGCCGGCGTCGGGGGCGTAGGTGCGTTTCTTCTTCACCTCGACCGCGACCATCTTCGAGCGGCCGTGCGAGAAGCTCTGCTTCACCATGCCGGCATCGACGGTCTTGTTCAGCTCCAGTTTGCCCGGACGCTTGAGGCGCAGGGGCTTTTTCCCGGTGTCCTTGGTGTCGTCGGTATCGCTCATGTCACTCCGTTCTCGAGCTCGGCTCGATTTTGATCCCGCCGCTGGGGCCGGGATCCTACCTTAAACTCAGTCGCCGCCCGCAAGCGGCCGGTCCAGAACACCCGCCAGCTTGGCCGCGTCCCGTATGAATGCCTCCGCCATCCGGCCCGGCGCGATCAGCGCGTGCACCGCGTTGTCGCGGCCGATGGCGCGGCCGATCTCTTCGGCCGCAAAAAGCGCCACCACCGGAACCCCGGGGGCCAGGCGCTCGATCTTTTCCCGCCCGTCGCGGCCGCCATCGGCGGCTTCGATCATGACGCCTGGGCGCTGCGCCTTGGCGCTGGCGCGGACCTTGTCGAAGCCCTGCACCAGTTCGCCGGCGCGGCGCGCCAGACCGATCCGGTCCAGGCACCGGGCCCTCAACGTCGCCGCCACGTCCTCGACGAAGGTCTCCGAGACCTCGGCCTTGGCCCTGGCGGCCTTGGCGAACAGCCGTTTCTTGGCGGCTGTTTGTAACATATCCAGCCGGGCGGACAACCATAAACCCCGCCCGGGCAGCTTGCCGGCCGCGTCGAACACCACCCGGCCGTCGGGCGCGACCACGAACCGCAGCATCTCGGCCGCCGGTTTCGTCTCGCCGGACGCGATGCAGCGGCGCTCGGCCTCGGTCTTGTCGCGCCGGGGCACGGCCGACGCCTCCGGCCTTATTCCGCCTCGCCCGCGCCGGCCCCGTCGGCGCCGGGTTCATCGGCAAACCAATGGGCGCGCGCCGCCATGATCACGTCATTGGCCTGGTCCGCGCCCATCTTGAGCAGCGGCGGCATCATTTCGATCAACTCGTCGCCGGCCAGGTCGGCCAGGTCGTCGCGGGTCTTGACACCCTGTTCGCCCAAGGCCACGGCCATTTCCACCGTCACGCCCTCGACGTCCAACAGGTCGTCCGCGACGCCCAGCTTGCGGCGCTTGTCGTTGAGTTCCTCTTCACGCCGTTCCAGGAAATCACGCGCGCGGGTGCGCAGTTCCTCGGCGACGTCCTCGTCGAAACCTTCGATGGAGGTCAGTTCCTCCCGCGGCACGAACGCCACTTCCTCGACCGAGGTGAAGCCTTCCGTGACCAGAAGGTGCGCGATCACGTCGTCGACGTCCAGCGCCTCGATCAACATGTTGGTGCGGGCCTGGAATTCCTGCTGACGGCGCTCCGATTCCTCGGCTTCCGTCAGGATGTCGATGTTCCAGCCGGACAGCTGCGAGGCGAGGCGCACGTTCTGGCCGCGCCGCCCGATGGCGAGCGACAGCTGGTCGTCCGGGACCACCACTTCGATGGTGTTCTTTTCCTCGTCCAGCACCACCTTGACCACTTCGGCCGGGGCCAGCGCGTTGACGATGAAGGTCGCCGGATCGTGGGACCACTGGATGATGTCGATCTTTTCGCCTTGCAGTTCGCCCACCACGGCCTGCACGCGCGAACCGCGCATGCCGATGCAGGGTCCGACAGGATCGATGGAGCTGTCGTGGCTCATCACCGCGATCTTGGCGCGCGAACCCGGATCGCGGGCCGCCGCCATGATTTCGATCACGCCGTCATAGATTTCCGGCACTTCCTGGCCGAACAGTTTGACCATGAATTCGGGGTGCGTGCGCGAGATGAAGATTTGCGGGCCGCGCTGTTCCTCGCGCACGTCGTAGATGTACGCGCGCACGCGGTCGCCGGTATTGAAGTGTTCGCGCGGAATGGTCTCGTCGCGGCGCATCAGGGCCTCGCCCCGGCCCAAGTCGACGATCACGTTGCCGAATTCCACGCGCTTGACGGCGCCGTTGACGATTTCGCCGATGCGGTCCTTGTATTCCTCGTACTGGCGCTTGCGTTCGGCTTCGCGCACCTTCTGCACGATCACCTGCTTGGCGGTCTGCGCGGCGATGCGCCCGAAATCGATGGGCGGCAGCGGATCGACCACGAACTCGCCGATCTTGATTTCCGGATACTTGCGTTGCAGACGCGAGAGCGGGCGCTGGGTGTGTTCGTTCTCGATCTCGGCGTCGTCGGCGACGGCCTCGATGTAGCGCGCCAGCGTGATTTCGCCGCTGGAGCGGTCGATGCGCGCGCGGATGTCGTGCTCGTGCCCGTATTTCGATCGGCCGGCGCGCTGGATCGCCTGTTCCATGGCTTCCAGGACCTCGTTGCGGTCGATGCCCTTGTCGCGGGCCACCGTGTCGGCGACGGTGAGAAGTTCGGGGCGCACGTGCACGCCGGTGGTGAATTTGGTTTCGCTCATTTGCTCTGCTCCGTGGTGGCCGCCGCGATCAATTCGTCGGTCAGCAACAATTTCGCGCGGTGAACATCGTCGAACGCGAGCGCGTGCTGTTCGCCCTCGTCGTCCTCGATCAGAATGTCGTCGTCCTCGTTCAAGCCCATAAGCCGTCCGGTGAAGCGCTTGCGTCCGTCGATACCGGCGCTCAGCTCCACCTTGGCCTCGAACCCGGCCCAGGTTTCAAAGTCCTTGAGCCGCGTCAGCGGCCGGTCGATGCCGGGCGAGCTGACTTCCAGCGTGAACGCGCCCCCGATGGGGTCCTCCACGTCCAGGACGGCGGAGACGGCGCGGGAAATTTGCGCGCAATCCTCGACGTCGATGCCGGTGCCGTCGGCGCGTTCCGCCATGATCTGCAGACGCGGACGGTTGGCGCCGGTGACCTGCACGCGCACGATTTCGAACCCCATGTCCTCGACGGTGGGGGCGATCATCCGTGTGATGCGCGCGGCTTGGTCCATGCTTGGCCCTGGCTTTCCGTTTTGCCGCCTAGGGGATCCCAACGTGGGGCAACAAAAAAGGCGGACCCGGTGGGTCCACCTCATTGTCCGATCCCGTCGGACAGCGAGACTGTCAACTGGGACGTCTTTTACACCGCGCGTACGCGGCGCGCAAGCCCTATTAAAGGATCCCCGCGATGCGGTGGATCACCGGGAACTTCCAGGTCTTGCCCAACATCACCGACATCAGGCCCAGCGCCTGCAGGCCCATGATCGGCCACGCCAGGGAACTGAACGTCCATTTGCCCAGGCCCGGAATGAACAGCGAAAACAGCGACAGGATGGTGATCAGCCACAACACCAGCCCCTGGCGGGCGTGGAACTGCACGAACGCGTCGCCCTTGCCGATCGCGGCCGGAACCAGGCACAGCACGCTCATGTAACTCATCGACGCCAGGATCCGCTGGCGCCAGGTGGGCTTGCGCCAATCCTTGAAGTTCACGTCGAACGTCATGCCCTTGACCGTCTTGACCGGATCGATTTTTTTGAAGCTGAACACGGGGACCGTTCTCCTTTGCGCCGCCCGAACGGCTCGGCGTTTCCCACAAACTAAAGGTTTCTCCGTTTGCGCACAAGAGGGGCCGCCGGCGGTCCGCCCTTTGCCGCGCCGCAGACCGGCGCCTAAACGATCGCCCCCTGGCCGGGCGGGCGGTGGGGGCGAATCTCCCCTTTTCGCGCAATCCCGATCGGCCTACACTC
>JADGBG010000057.1 GCA_015231605.1 Alphaproteobacteria bacterium
TAAGGCGCGTAAAATACGGACCTGACGGCCCTTGTCAAGTCCGACGATGCATCGATGCGCGAGTCAATGTTTTTGGGCCGTGGTCACCGGGTCGGAAAGCAGCAACGCGCGACGATATAGACCGGGGTCGTCAAACACCGCGCGGGCCAGTTTCGCGGGGGCGTCGCCCCCCGGACCCGTCGCCAGCGGCTTGGGCGGGCAGGCCGTGCGGAGCGTCTTGCGCCGCCCGTCGAAGATGATCCCCGCCTGGCGCCAAGCGACCAGGGTTTCACGCTGGGCGTCGATGCGATCCGCCGTCAGCCGGGATTCGGGGGCGAATTCCGTCTTGGTCTCCGATGCGCTTGCGCAAACGGCGGGCATCACCCCCAGGCCTTCGATCGCGTAGCCGGACGGGGACATCAGCCGCGACCACGTCAACGTGACCTCCCCGTCGTTGGGCAGGTGAATCACGGTCTGCACGGTCCCCTTGCCGTAGGACGTGGAGCCGATCACCACGGCGCGGCCCAGGTCCTGAAGGGCGCTGGCGACGATTTCGGCGGCCGAGGCGCTATCTCCGTCGACCAGTACCGCCAATGGCCGTCCCTGCGCCAAATCCTCGCCGGTGGCCGTGTATTCGTGGATGCTGTCGGGATGGCGTCCGCGCGTCGCGATGATGCGTCCGTCCGCCAAAAACAGGTCCGCGACGCTGACGGACTGGGACAGCAAGCCGCCGGGGTTTCCGCGCAAATCCATGACGACGCCGCGAATCGCGCCCGACGCCAGGTCCGACGCGCGGCGGGTGAGGTGTTCGTGAATGCGGCTCGCGGTTTTCTTGTTGAAGCCCGTCACCCGCAAGGTGAGGACGCCGTCATCAAGAACCGCGCGCACGGTTTCATTGACGATCAGCGCGCGGGCGAGATGGATGCTGAGGCGCCGTTCGCCCCCCTTGGCGCGGCTGTCCAGGCGCTTCACGCCCAGGGTCAGCTGACTGCCCACGGGGCCGTGCAGCAGTTCCGCCACCGTGGCGGCCGCATGGGGCGCGACGGCGTCTCCGTCGATGGTCATGATGACGTCGCCCGGTTTCAGGCCCGCGTCGTGGGCCGGGCTGTCCTCGGGAACGTGGGTGATGAGCATGCCGTCGTCGACCTTGGTGAAGCGGATGCCGATCCCACCGAATCCATCGCGATTGGCGCGGTTGGCGCGGGCTTCCTCCGCCCCGCTGTAACGGGAAAAGGGATCCAGCCCCGCCAGCATGCCGTCGAACACCGCTTCGAAGATGCGTTCGTTGTCGGCGCTGCGCAGATCCAGGGAATAGCCGCGGCCCACATGGATGATGGTCGCCGTGACGTCGGCCCAATCCTGGGGCGAGTTCTCGGCGGGAAGGGGCAGTTGCGCGATCTCCTCGCCCTTGAGCGTCAGGGCCAAGCCGTCCGCGCGGACTTCGGTGCGCAGCGCCGGATCGATGGCCGCCAGGCCATGGATGCCGTCGAGCGCCAATTGATCGAGATCGACCTCTTCGATGTAGCGCTGGGAAATGCTTTTCAGTCCCGTCAAAATCACCGTGCGCGTGCGGTTCAGCGAAAACGAGCCTTCCGAGGCACCTTCGGCCACGTGATCAAGGGGGGGGGCGTCGGCGGCGTCCAGGGGCGCGGTTGCGGCCGTGGGCGCACATGCCGCCACCGTGGCCAGCGCCACGGCGCAGACGGTGCAAAGAGCGGTTTTCCGCCAGGAATTCTCCAGGTGTGCGCCCATGAGCGGAAGTGTCGCCCATTTTGCCCGCCGCGTCACGAAAATGTTGCGCTCCGAAAACGCGCCAGACCTAGCCCTTGCGCGCCTGGCGCCGGGAAGCGCGGGACTTGCCCTTGGGTTTTCCCGGCTTCGCGGATTTCGGCGGACGCGTCACGGAGGGCTTCTTGCCGGGCGTTCCGCCGCTCAGCATCTGGAACACGGTGGAGCCGGTGATCGGGTCCGCCTCGGACACCAGGATTTCCACCGGATCGCCCAGGCGGTACTCGTACCCCGTTTCCCGGCCGCGCAGCGCATGTCGGTGTTCGTCGTGGATGAAGTAATCCTCGCCCAGCGTGCGGACGGGCACCAAGCCGTCGGCCCCGGTGCCGTCCAGGGTGACGAACAGGCCGAACCGCGTGACGCCGTTGATGCGTCCGGCGAACGCCTGTCCCACCCGTTCCGACAGATACAGCGCGGCGAAGCGATCCACCGCGTCGCGTTCCGCATGGGCGGCGTTGCGTTCGGTGACGGACAGATGTTCGCCGACCTCGTTGAAATCCTTGTGGTCGTCCTCCAATTTACCCTTGCCCAGCTTGAGACCGCGCACCAGGGCGCGGTGCACCAGCAGGTCGGCGTAGCGCCGGATGGGCGACGTAAAATGGCAATAGCGGCGCAGCGCCAACCCGAAGTGGCCGATGTTTTCTGGGCTGTAGACGGCCTGGGACTGGGAGCGCAGAACCACTTCGGACACCAGATGGCTGTCGGGCGTGCCCTTGACCTTGGCAAGGATCTGATTGAAGTGGCTGGCGCGGATCACCTGACCCTTGGCGAAGGGCAGGTTCACGCTTTTCAAAAATTCGCGCAGACTGTCCAGCTTTGCCAGAGCCGGTTCGTCGTGGATGCGGTACATGCAGGGAAGGTGCAGCTTTTCCAACGTCTCCGCCGCCGCCACGTTGGCGAGGATCATGAATTCCTCGATCAGCTTGTGGCTGTCGAAGCGTTCGCGTTCCTGCACTCCCGTGACGTTGCCGTCGTCGTCCAGCAGAATCTTGCGCTCGGCGATGTCCAGCTCCAGCACCCCGCGTTCTTCGCGCGCCTTGAGCAAACATTCATAAGCCCCGTAGAGCGGTGCGATGACGCCGTCCAGCAGCGGCTGGGTCAGTTCGTCCGGCTGGCCGTCGCGGGCGCGCTGGATCTGGGTGTAGGTGGTGCGCGCGACCGAGCGCATCAGCCCGCGCACGAAGCGGTGACGCAGCAGCTTGCCGTCGGTGTCGATCCACATGTGGGCGGCCAGGCACGGACGGTCTTCGTCGGGGCGCAGCGAGCACCAGCCGTTGGACAGTTCCTCGGGTAGCATCGGCACCACCCGGTCGGGGAAATACACCGAGTTGCCGCGCACGAAGGCGCTGTTGTCCAGCGGGTCGCCCGGGCGCACGTACCAGCTGACATCCGCGATGGCGACGATCAGATGCCAGCCGCCGGGATTCTTGGGGTCCGTGTCGGGTTCGGCGAACACCGCGTCGTCGAAATCGCGCGCGTCCTCGCCGTCGATGGTGATGAGCGGCGTGTCGCGCAGGTCCTCGCGATCGCCCAGTTCGGTCACCGGACCGGCGTCCTTGGCCTGCTTCAGCGCGTCCTTGGGGAATTCCACGGGAATCGAGTGGTCGTAGATGGCGATCAGCGAGATCGATTTCGGACCGGTGCGCGCCAGGCGTTCCTTGATCTTCACCTGGCGCAAGCCCAGTTTCTTGCCGGGCAGCACCTCGGCGCGGCAGAGGTCCTTTTCCCGCACCTCGATCCCGCCGGTGTCCAACACCATGAACTCGTTTTTGTGGCGGCGGTCGGTGGACGACAGCCGCCCATTGCCGGCCCGGTCCACGGTGTAGACGCCCAGCACGTCGCTGGGCGCGTGTTCCAGGCGGCGGATGGTCTTGCCTTCGTAGGCCGCGCGGCCGTCCTCGGTGTCGGCGATGCGCGAGACGCGCGCCAGCACCCGATCGCCGGTTCCCAGCGCGCCCTGACCGCGGCGCACCGGAGCCATGAAGATCACGGGCGGCGTCAGGTCGCTGTCCCACGCCACCGGGCGCGCCAGCAGGTCGCCGTCGATATCGGGGCCGGTGACTTCCACCACCGTCACGGGGGGCAGCGCGCCGGGATCCGCCAGTTTCTTGCGGGAGGAGGTCAGCAGTCCGTCGTCCTTGAGTTTCTTGAGAACCTTCTTCAAGTGCAGCTTCTGGTCGGGGTCGAGACGGAAGGCGCGCGCGATTTCGCGCTTGCCGACGGTGCCGGGGCTGTCCTTGATGAATTCGAGGATCTGTTCGGTGCTGGGAAACGGGGCGGGGTGGGGGGAATGTTTCGACATGCCCCCCAGCATATACGCAATCCCGGTTCGGGGGCAGTGTCTAAATGTCTATTCCTGTTGCACCAGGATGCTGGCTCCGGGCACGCCGCCTTCGCGCAGGATCGAAAGCACCCGCACCACGCTTTGCAGCCGGGCGTCCCGGTCGCCCGCGATCAGGAACGTGGCATCCGGTCGGGCCTGGATGCGTTGCAGAAGGAAAGCCCGCGTGCGATCCCACCCGACCAGGACGACGTCGTCGACGATCACGGCCTCCCCGGCGCGCGGCAGGGTGATGACGATCGTGGTTTGCGACGGAAGCGCCGTCGCGGGCGTTTGGGTGACGGGCAAGGACAGCTCGAGGGCGTACTGCGCGGTGTTGGCGCTCAGCACCAGGAAAAACAGCAGCATGAACAGGACGTCGAGCAGCGGCGTCAGGTTGGGCGACAGCTCCCACAGGTCCGAGGTCTCGTCGTCGCTGGCGGGGCGGCGGATCATGGCTCGTCACGCGCCTCCCGTTCCGGTTTGCGCCGCGCGATCTCCAGGGTCAGATTGAGACGGTTCAGATCGCTTTCCAGGCCGCCCGTCAGGCGCTCGATGCGCATGCGGTAGAGATGCACGCACAACAGGGCGGGCACGGCGATGATCAGGCCGAACGCGGTGGTCAGCATGGCCTGCCACAAACCGTCGGCGACGACGGCCGGATTGACTGGGCGGTCGATGGCGGCGATGTGCTGGAAGGCCATGATCATGCCCACCACGGTGCCCAGCAGTCCCAACAGCGGGCTGATCACCGCGATCAGGTTCAAAAGTCTGAGATTGCGCGTCAGCGCGCGGTGCAAGTCCACCAGCCACAACGCGGCCAGATCTTCGCGGATGGACAGCGCTTCCCCCGCGTTTCTCGCCAGGATCCCCGCGCCGTTCCCGAAGGGTGGGGGGATGCGTTCCACGGCTTGGATAAGCTCGTCCCGCGCCCCTTTGTCGGCCAGCGCGAGCAGCTGCTCGACATCGCGGCGCCTGGGTGGGCGGGCGCGCAACAACGCCGCCCCCCGGTCTAGGATCACGGCCAGCGACACCACCGAGCACAGCATCAGCGGTCCACCCAACGGCCCCATCTTGAGCAGAAACTCGATCATGGCGACGTCCTGCATCCCATCCCTCTAGGATGCCAGCAAAACCCACCTCGTGGCAATCGCGGTGACTGGAGTTACAGGCGCTCCAGCGCCTGGTGGATCGCCTGGTCCTTGCCTTCGGCGTGTTCGTGGATGCGGGTGTCCATCTTGAGGATGTGATCGACCAGCCACGTCTGCAGGAAGCCCCGCAGGTGGACCAGGGTTTCGGGGCTGTGCGCCACGGCCCATTCGCTGGCCAGCGCGTTGACGTGTTCGATGAGACGCCGGTGTTGGCTCTGGTGCGCTTCCAGGCTGGGGTACGCGCAGGCCGCCATGATCGCTTCCTCGCGGCGGAAATGGTATTTGGTATAGTTGATCAGGTCCTCGATGATCTCGGTCGCCTCGGTCGGCGTGATGTCGTGGAAGGTGGTCTTGCTCCACAGCCCCACCAGGACCTGGTGGTCCTTGTCGATGGGATCGATGTGGGTGCTCATGGCCTCGGTCCAGATCAGGATGTTGTCGTTGTCGGCCAGCGGCAGTTCGATCCAGAACGTGCTGCCTTGGCCGACCTTGGAACTGAAGCCGACCCGTCCAGCCATGCGTTCGACCAGATATTTCGTGACGGACAAGCCGATGCCGGTGCCTTCGCGGGCGATCATGGGGTCCGCGCCCAGACGGTGGAACATGTGGAACACCCTGGCCTGATCCTCGTCGGGGATGCCCTGGCCCGTGTCGGTGACGGAAATGCGCAGGAAGCCCGGCGTGACGCTGGCGGCCTCGATGGTCACGGATCCGCCTTCGGTGTTGAACTTCACCGCATTGGTGAGCAGGTTCAGCACCACCTGCTTCATGCGCACGGGGTCGGTGCGCAGCATCATGTCGGCCCCACCGCCGACCCTGTCGTCGATGACGATGCCGCGTTCCCGGCCCAGCGGCGCCGCCATCGCCACGGCGGCCGTGACCACTTTTCCGGCGTCGATTTCGTCAATGTCGAGATCGATCTGGTCGGCTTCGATCATCGCCAGATCAAGGACGTCGCTGACCAGCGCCAACAGATGATTGCCCCCCGCCACGATGCTGTCGACATAGAGGGACTGCGTTTCCGTCAATGGCGCGCTCGGGTCGTATTGCAGCATCTGCGCGTAGCCCAGGACCGCGTTGAGCGGCGTGCGCAGTTCGTGGCTCATGGACGCCAGGAACTCGGACTTGGCCTTGTTGGCGATGTCGGCGTCGCGCTTGGCGTCGGAAAGCGACGCCTCGGCCTTTTTGCGGGCCTCGATATCCCGTTCGATGCTGGCCGCCATGTCGTTGAAGGCGTTGGCCAGGGTGTTGAATTCCCGGCCGTTCAGTTGGGCGATGCGATGGTCGTACTGGCCCGAGCGGATTTCGTTGGCCCCACCACGCAGCGCCTGGATGGGGGCGGTGACGAACCGGTTGAACAGGAAGTTGGCGGTCAGCAACAGAACCACGTTCAGGGCCAGAATCGGAGACAACGTGATGAACGCATTGCTGACCGACTGCGCCACCGTGACCTCCAGGGGAACGCCCACGGATTTGATGGACACCTCGTCCTTGTCGTATCCGAAACCGTCGGAATCGCCGTAATCCTCGATCAATTGGGCGGGCGCGGCATCCTTGGTGCTGTGGCATTCCAGGCACTCGGGGCTGTTGCGGATCGGCGTGGCGACGCTGAGGTACGGCACGCCGTCCCGCTCGATCAGGCCCCGCCATTCCTTGAGATCGGGATTGTCGCGGAACAACTGGATCAGTTCGCGTTCCTTGGCGTCCGCCCGGTTGCGTTCGTTGTGCGGCTTCAGGGTGGCGAATTTGAAATAGAAATCCGGGAACAGGTCCAGCACTTCGTCGGCGACGCCGCGTCCGACATAGCTGGTGGACATGAATTCCTTGAAAAAGGCGTCGTCGCCCAGGATCTCGCGGGCCTTGGGGCGGGCGATGTGGCGGATGTAGGCCTGGGAAGCATCGACGGTCGCGATGATGTGCTGGTTGGTGCTATAGGCGAGCTCTTCCGCGGCCTGGCGCTCACGCAGGCCGAGAATGACGGCGGCCAGCACGAAAATTCCGATCGTGGCGGCCACCAGCCACGTCATGAAGCGCGATTGCAACGACCTGTGCGACATCAACTCCGCCCAATATGCGCATAGTACGCGTGGAATACGTAAATGTGCTTAGTGCGGAAATGGGCAAATGTCCAGTTGACTTTCGTTAAGCAAGGTCGGTTTTTACATGGGGACGCAAGCGGTCCGCCGGTTCATCGATCAGACGGCGGAAAATATCCAGGACTTGAGCCGCCGTATCGGCGATGCGCGCCTTCGCGGCCTCGCAGCCGTCCGTGGCCATGATCTGGCAGATTTTGCGTTGCAGGCTGGCCGGAAACACGTAGCCCCCGTCGCGGCCGAGGTCCGCCGTGACGGTCAGACGCAGCAGTCCCTGAAGTCCGTGCCACACATCCAGGGAATCCAGCAGCAGATCGGTCGCGTCCCGGTCCAGCAGTCCGGCTCTGGCGATGTTTTCCAGCGCCACGCGGGTGGTCGGGGCCAGAATTTCCGGGTGATCGTGGCCGTGACGCAGTTGCAGGTATTGGGCGATGAATTCCACGTCCACCAGACCGCCGCGAAAATCCTTGATCTGCCACGGGATGTCGGTGTGGCGTTCCTGGTCCATGCGGGCGCGCATGTCGGCGACGTCGACCACCAGCTTGTCCGCGTCGCGCGGCCGGGTGAGGGTGTCGCGGATGATCCCTTCGATCCGGGTGCGCAGGTCCCCGGGGCCGGTGACGGTACGCGCGCGCGTCAGCGCCATATGCTCCCACGTCCAGGCGTTGTCGGCCTGATAGGCGCGAAAGGCGTCCAGGCTGGTCGCGACCGGACCGGCGTTGCCGCTGGGGCGCAGGCGCATGTCCACCTCGTACAGCATGCCTTCGGCGGTGGGCGCGGTCAGCGCGTTGATCAGGCGCTGGCTGAGCCGCGCGTAATACTGGCTGACGCCGAGCGGCTTTTCGCCGTCCGACTGGGCCGCGTCATCGGGCGCGTCGTAGACGAAGGTCAGGTCCATGTCCGAGGTGGGCGTCTTTTCCCGTCCCCCCAGCTTGCCGTAGGCGATGATGCAGATCGCGCCGCCGGGAACGCGGCCGTGGCGGAGGGCGAAATCGTCCTCGACGCGGGGCTGGAGCGCGTTCAGCAGGGTTTCCGCCACGTCGGTCAGGGCGCGTTGCGATTCCCGTTCACAGATGATGCCCTTGAGCACCTGCACCCCGATCTGGAACTTGCGGTCCTTGGCCCAGCGCCGGGATAGATCGAGGACGTCCTCCAGGCACGATGCGTCCTGCAGAACGTGGTCGAGATCGGCGCGCATCTCCTTCGCGCTCGGCGGGTGGTCCAGGAAGCCCGGCGTCAGCACGCCGTCGAGGATCCCGGCCTTGCGCGACAGATGCTCCGCCATGCGCGGCGCGGTCCCCAGGACTTCCGCGATCAGATCCAGCATTTGCGGGTTGGCCTGGAACATGGCGAACAATTGCACGCCGGCGGGCAGCTTGGACAGGAACTCGTCGAACCGCATGAGTGCAACGTCCGGGTCCGCCGCGTTCGCCATGGCCTTGAGGATGGCGGGCATCAGTTCGGTGAGAATGGCGCGCGACTTGGTCGAACGGGTGGCCCGATAGCGCGCATGGTGCCATCCGCGGACCGTGACGTCCACCGCGTCCGGGTTCTTGAAGCCCATTTCGGACAGGGTCTTCAGGGTTTCGGGGTCGCTTTCGCCGCCGGTGAAGACCAGGTTGCCGCCGTTCTCGCTGTCGGCGCTGAGTTCCGCGCTTTCCGGGAACAGGTCGGCGTACAGCCTTTCGACCTTGGACAGGGTGGCCAGCAGGTCCTTGGCGAACGCGTCCAGATCCGCGTACCCCGTGAAAGCGGCGATGGCGGCAAGCTCGCCTTCGTCTTCGGGCAGGGTGTGGGTCTGTTCGTCGGCGACCATTTGCAGGCGGTGTTCGACCTTGCGCAGGAACTTGTAGGCCTGGATCAGGGTGTGCGCGTTCTTGGCCGTGTCGTGCCCGGCCTCGACCAGGGCGTTGAGCGCCTCGATCGTCGGGATGACGCGCAGTTCGCGCTGCCGCCCGCCCCAGATCAATTGTTGGGTCTGGGCGTAGAATTCGATTTCCCGGATGCCGCCCCGGCCGAGTTTCACGTTGTGTCCACGCAGCTTGATGTCGTGCCCACCCTTGTGGGCGTTGATCTGGCGCTTGATGGACTGGATATCCTGGATGGTGACGAAGTCTAGGTTCTTGCGCCACACGAACGGTTTGAGGTGCTTGAGAAACGCCGCGCCCGCGTCCTTGTCGCCGGCGATGGCGCGGGCCTTGATCATGGCGGCGCGTTCCCAGTTCTGCCCGATGCTTTCATAATAGATCTCGGCCGCCTGGGTGGTGATGGCCAGCGGCGTCGAACCCGGATCGGGGCGCAGGCGCAGGTCGGTGCGGAACACGTAGCCGCCCGCCGTGCGTTCGTCCAGGATGCGCACCACCCCGCGCGCCAGCCGCACGAAATTGTGCTGCAAATCGTGTTCGTCGTCGGTGTCGATGCGGTCCGGATCGAACAGGATGATGAGATCGATGTCGGACGAATAGTTGAGCTCGCGCCCGCCGAGCTTGCCCATGCCCAAAACCACCAGTCCCGATCCCCGTTCGGGGTCGTCGGGATCTTTCAGGCGGATCTTTCCCCGCCGCTCCAGGGTCTTCAGTTGGTTGGCGCAAGCCGCCGACACGGCGGCGTCGGCGAAGTGGCTGAGCGCGGTGGTGACGTCGAACAGCCCCCAGGTTCCGGAAATGTCGCCGATCGCGGCCGTCAGGGCGATTCGGCGCTTCTGGGTGCGCAAATGCGTCATCAATGCCGGCTCGTCCATGACCACGCCGCTGCCGCGCGTCGCCGCCAAGGCCGCGGCGCGCATGGCTCCGGGACCGTGTTCGAGGAGGTCCTTCGTGAACTGTGGATCAATCATCCAGCATGAGGTAAGAAACGGGCTGTTGCCAAAGATCGATGCGGCCAGTTTCGCGCCCGCCGGATCGTTCTTCAGCTGGGCGGCGAAGGCTTCCAGCTCCGGGGTTCCCCGGACGGCGTCCGCGAAACGCGACCAGCCGGTTTCGACGCGTTCGGGGTCGGCGGGAAGGGGGAGGGCGTCGGGAGCGAAATCGAAGAGCTGCATGGTGTTGCAATCTGGGGTCTGTTGGGTGCATCGTTCGTGAGCAGCATGCATCGGATGGCGGGGGAAAGTCCACTGCTCAAACGTTCGGTCAGGATCGGGATACAGGCGCTCGGCGGCTTTGGCGCGGGTTTGCTGGTGGCCGTGTTGTTGGTGTCGTGGCGATTGTCGTCCGGTACGGTTTCGGTCGGGTTCCTCAATCCCTACATCCAGCGCGCCTTGGGCGAAGCGCACCAGGGCGCGTTGACCGTGGACTTCGACGACACCATTCTGACCTGGGCGGGGTGGGAACGTACCCTGGACATCCGCATCGTCAACCTGCGCACCATGACGGCGGCGGGCGAGGTGCTCGCCAGCGCGCCCAAGGTGTCCGTGTCGTTAAGCGCCCAAGCGTTGCTGCACGGCGTCGTCGCCCCGCGCAGCATCGAATTCATCGCGCCGTCGTTCAGCATCGTGCGTCAACCCGACGGTTCCTACCCGTGGTCCCAGGCCGGCTTTGCCGGGGCGGACGGCGGAGCGGGGACGGAACGCCTGTTGACGGCCCTGGTGTTGCTCATGTTGAACGAGCCCAATCCCGGACAGGCCATGAGCTACCTGAACCGCGTCCACGTCAGCGATGCGTCCGTGAGGTTCGAGGACCGCGCCTCGGGCACGGTGATGCAGTCTCCGGTGGCCAACGCGAAATTCCTGCGGATCGACGACGGGCTCGAGGCCGAGGTCGAAATGAGCCTGCTCACCGAGGGCGCGTCCGCCACGTTGGCCGTGACGGGCGCGTATTCCCGCGCCTCGGCCCGGTTTGACGCCGGCGTCAGTTTTGAAGATCTGTCCCCTGCCGTGTTCGCGACCCTATCCCCCGAATTGGCCCCGTTGGGCGGTTTGGAACTGCCGGTTTCGGGCCGCGCCAACATGAGCGTCGCGCAAAACGGACGGATCGAACAGGCCGCGTTCGACATTCGGGGGGGCGAGGGCGCGCTGGGGCTTCCGGTGCCGTTGGCGGAACGGATGGGCGTTTTGGGCTGGGCGCAGCGCGTCGCCATCACCCGCTTCGTGCTGAGCGGGCAATACGATGGCTCTCGCGTCGACGTGCGCGATCTCGTCATCGATCTTGTCCCGGGGCAAACCGTCCACATCCCGGACCCCATCGGTCACGACCTGCCGCTGACATCCATTCACGCCGCCGGATCCCACGATTTCGGCGCGAATCGGTTGGATGTGACCCGCTTGGCGCTGGACGTGGGCGGCCCCGAGGCGGAGATTTCCGCCGTCGTGTCGAACGTGTCGTCTTCCGCCGGCGAACCGGTCGATGTGGAACTGTCGGGCAGCGTGGTGAACGTGCCTTTCGATGGACTGGAACGCTGGTGGCCCGCGCCCCTGGCCGTCGATGCGCGGACATGGGTCTTGGCGAACATGTCCAAGGGGATCGGGGAAAAGGCGGACATCAAGGCGAGGCTCGCCATCGATGGCGAAGGCGGCGTGGCCTTGCACGCGTTGGACGGATCGGTGACGGCGCGCGGCGTCACCGTGGATTACGTGTCGCCCATGCCGCCGGCCACCGACGCCGTGGCGACGGCCACGTTCAATGACAACCGGTTCGACATCCAATTGATCGAAGGGCAGGGGTTCGAAGGTCTCCGTGTCGTCGGCGGGACCATCGCCATGACGGAGTTGGATACCGACGATCCGCTGGCCGACATCGTCCTCGACGTGGAAGGCGATGCGCGCGCGGCGTTGCGCCTGATCGATTTCGAACCCCTGGGGTTCGCGACCGACCTCGGCATTTCCCCCGACAGCGTGGGCGGCAAGGCCGCCGGGCGGGTTCATCTGAAATTCCCGTTCCTCAAGGACTTGAAGGCCAGCGACGTAACGGCGGAGGCCAGTGCGCGCATCTCCGGCGCGTCCATCAAGGGCGTGTTGTTCAAACGCGACCTGAAGCGCGGCGATTTGGCGTTGGACGTCGACAACGACGGATTGGAACTGAAGGGCGCCGCCGTGCTGGGCAAGATTCCGGTCCAATTGACCTGGAACCACGATTTCAGGACCGGCGCCTTGTTCAGCGACCGCTATGCGCTGAGCGGTCGGATCAAGGACGTCTTGAACCTGGACGCCTTGGGGGTCAGGGTTCCCGAGGTCCTCAAGCGCTACATCCGGGGCGGCGCGCAGGTGAACGTCGATTACACCATCATGAGCGACGGACGGCGCGCGCTTTCGACGCGCATGGACCTTGCCGACATCGTCCTGTCCATCCCCGAACTGGGCTGGAGCAAACCGACGGACGTCCCCGGAACGGCTACGTTGGAGCTGCGTCTCGATGGCGATTCTCCCACGGAGATCCCGAGTTTCACCGTATCGGCCCCGAGCATGGAGGTCGCGGGCTCGGCCCATTTCGGCGCCAACGGCCGCGTGTCGCGGATCGATCTGAAAACCATGCAATCCGGCCACACCGACGTCAGCGGGTCGTTGACGCCCTTGCCGGACGGGGCGTGGGAACTGGTGTTGCGCGGCGAAAGCCTGGACGCGGGCGCCTTGTGGGATGAGTTGATCGGCGTCGACGAAGACGATACGCCGGATGAAGACAAAAAAGATGAAGAGCTGCGTTTGAACGTGGCCGTCGATTTGCGCCAGTTGCGCATTCGCGAAGGGCGCGTGATGGAAGACCTGATCGGGACGCTCTATCGCGACAAGGGTCTGTGGCGGGCCATCGACATGCATGGCCGGGTCGGCGACGACGGGGAGATCGAATTCCTGCTCGACAGCGACGCGGACGGTCTGCGCTATGTCTCCATCACGTCCGACGACGCGGGTTCGGCGTTGCGCACCTTGGATTTGCACGACAACATCCTGCGCGGCCAATTCGATCTGAAAGCCGCCTACACCGGCCCTGGCCCCGATGCGCCCTTGCAAGGCGTGGCCAAGGTGCGCGACTACGCCATGATCGAATCCCCGGCCTTCGCCAAGTTGATCGGCATCCTGTCGCTGACCGCCGTGTTGGATGCGCTTCAGGGCGAGGGGCTGAACTTCGACGTTCTCGAGGCGCCGTTCATCCTGGACGACGGCGTCTTGAAACTGGTTCAGGCGCGCACTTCCGGCCCCACCTTGGGGGTCACCGCCAACGGCACGGTGGACATGGACAACAAGGTCATGGATGTCGAGGGCACGGTGGTGCCGGCCTACGCCATCAACGCGCTGTTGGGCAAGTTGCCGATCATCGGCGAACTGTTCACCGGGCCGGAAAAAGGCGGCGGCCTGTTTGCCGCGTCCTACGTTATGAAGGGACAGGGCGACAACGTCGAGGTCACGGTGAACCCGCTGACCGCGCTTGCGCCGGGCGTGTTGCGCGGCATTTTCACCGGCACGGGCAAGGAACAGGAAGTCCTTGAAGGGATAGAAGGGGGCGCGAGACGGGCAGCCCCCGAAGGCTCATCTCCCCAGGGAACGCCGACAAAGCCCTGATCAGAGCGAGCGCAGCAGGGCGTGGCGCTTCTTGCCCGCCGACAGCTTCACCACCCCGTCGGCGTTGAGGTCCGCGGCGGTGATGGCTTGGTTGGGATCGGACACGGCGGCGTCGTTGACCCGCCCGCCGCCGCCCTGGATCAGACGGCGCGCCTCGCCGTTGGAGGTGCACAGACCGGCGCGCACCAGCGCGGCGAAGGCGGGAATGCCCGTGTCGAATTCGGCGCGCGGCACGTCAACGGTGGGCAGATCCGCGCCCAACTGGCCCTGTTCGAAAGTCTTCTGCGCGGTTTCGCGGGCCGCCTTGGCGGCGTCCTCGCCGTGGCACATGCGGGTGGCCTCGTCGGCCAGGATCTTTTTGGCCTCGTTGATGTCCGCGCCTTCCAGGGCTTCCAGCCGGGCGACCTCGTCCAGCGGCAGTTCGGTGAACAGACGCAGGAAGCGCCCGACGTCGGCGTCCTCGGTGTTGCGCCAGTACTGCCAGTAATCGTAGGGGCTGAGCTGTTCGGCGTTGAGCCACACCGCGCCCGCGGCGGTTTTACCCATCTTCGCGCCCGACGCCGTGGTGAGCAACGGCGTCGTCAACCCGAACACTTCCTTGCCCGCGACCCGGCGCGTCAGTTCCACGCCGTTGACGATGTTGCCCCACTGGTCCGAGCCGCCCATCTGCAACGCGCAGCCCATGCGGCGGTTGAGTTCCAGGAAGTCGTAGGCCTGGAAGATCATGTAGTTGAATTCGAGGAACGTCAGCGGCTGTTCGCGCTCCAGGCGCATCTTCACCGATTCATAGGTCATCATCCGGTTGATGGTGAAATGCGGGCCGTAGTCGCGCAGGAATTCGATGTAGTTGAGGCTTTTCAGCCAATCGGCGTTGTTGACCATCACCGCGTCGGTCGGCCCGTCGCCGAACGTCAGGAACTTGGAGAACACGGTCTTGATGGAGTCCATGTTCGACTGGATCACGGCCTCGGTCAGAAGTTGGCGGCTTTCGTCCTTGCCCGACGGATCGCCCACCATGGTGGTGCCGCCGCCCATCAGCACGATCGGCTTGTGTCCGGTCTTTTGCAGCGTGCGCAGCATCATGATCGGCAGCAGGGATCCCACGTGCAGGCTGGGCGCGGTGCAGTCGAAGCCGATGTAGGCGGTGACGACGCCGGACGCGGCGCGCTTGTCGAGGTCTTCCAGGCCCGTGCACTGGTGCATGTAGCCGCGTTCGGTGACGGTTTTAAGGAAGTCGGATGTCAGTTCGCTCATGGCCTGGCGGGGTCCCGGTCTCAAGTGTGTTGCAAGACGCCTGGGGACTTAGCACAATGGCGCGGTTCGCACAACAAAGGGCCGGCCCGCCATGGATACGAAACCTCTCACCGCCATCGGACTGATGAGCGGCACATCCATGGACGGGGTCGACGCGGCGCTGCTGCGCACCGACGGCGTATCCCTGGTCGAGCCGGGGCCAGCCCTGACGATGCCCTACAGCGATGCATTCCGCGCCCGGTTGCGCGCCATCCTGGGCCCCGCCGCGCGCGCGCAAAGCGGGGCGGAGCAGGTGGAAGCCGATCTCACTCGGCTGCACGCCGACGCGGTCAATCTTCTGTTGGCCGAGGCCGGATTGTCGCCCGCCGACGTCGATGTGATCGGGTTTCACGGCCACACCGTGCACCACGATCCGGCGCGCGGCGTCACGGTGCAGATCGGCCAGGGCGACGTGCTGGCGGCGCGGGTCGGGATCGACGTGGTGAACGACCTGCGCGCCGCCGACGTCGCGGCGGGCGGGCAGGGGGCGCCCTTGGTCCCGGTATTTCACCAGGCGCTGGTGCGCGGGGCGGCGGGGTTGGAGACGCCGGTGGCCGTTCTCAACATCGGCGGCGTCGCCAACGTCACCTGGGTGGGCGCGGACGACGACGAACTTTTGGCCTTCGACACGGGCCCCGGCAATGCGCCGCTGAACGATTGGGTGTTCGGCCACACCGGGGCGGATTGCGACCGCGACGGACGTCTGGCGGCGGCGGGGCGCGTTCGCGACGGCGTGCTGGCGCAGTTGCTGGACCACCCCTATTTCACCCGTACGCCCCCCAAGTCATTGGACCGGCAGGATTTTTCCTTCGACGCCGTGACCGGGATGTCTCTGGAGGACGGGGCCGCGACGCTGACGGCCTTTGTCGCCGCGTCCGTGGCGCGGTCCGTGGCGCATTTTCCCCAAATCCCCGAATGCTGGGTCGTTACCGGCGGCGGGCGGCGCAATCCGGTGATGATGGAGGCGTTGGAACGGGAGTTGGGCGTCGACGTGCGCGCGGCGGAAAGCCTGGGGTGGGACGGCGACGCCATGGAGGCTCAAGCCTTCGCCTATCTGGCGGTGCGCAGCCTCAAGGGCCTGCCCATCACCTTTCCCGGCACCACCGGGGTGGGGGAACCGGCGCGCGGCGGCGTTCACCACCGCGCGCTCAGGGATTAGCCCTTCAGGGACTTGTCGAGATAGCCTTCGATGGACTTGGACAGCTTGTCCATGTGATCGCCGAAGAAGTGATCGCAGCCCTTGATCACCTCGTAATCGACGGTGATGTTCCTTTGCGCCTTCAGCTTGGCGGCCAGCTTGTCCACGCTTTCCACGGGAACGATTTCGTCGCTGTCGCCGTGCACGATCAAACCCGACGCCGGGCATGGGGCCAGGAACGAGAAATCATGCTGGGACGCGGGCGGAGCCACGGAAATGAAGCCGTTGATTTCCGGACGGCGCATCATCAGCTGCATGGCGATCCACGCGCCGAATGAAAATCCGCCGATCCAGCAGCTGCGCGCGTTGGGATTGTGGGTCTGCATCCAATCGAGCGCCGAGGCGGCGTCGCTCATTTCGCCCTGGCCGTTGTCGAAGGTGCTCTGCGATCGGCCGACGCCGCGGAAATTGAACCGCAGCGTGGAAAAGCCACGCTTCGCGAACGCCTGATACATGGCGTAAACGACCTTGTTGTTCATGGTGCCGCCGAACTGCGGGTGGGGGTGCAGGACGAGGGCAATCGGCGCGCCGGGTTTTTTCGAGTGGTGATAGCGCCCTTCCAGGCGTCCCTCGGGCCCGTTAAAGATAACCTCTGGCATGAGTTTCTAATTTACCGCTTATGTTTCAGTGAGTTGTGGTCCGTCAGCCAAGTCCATACCGTCCGTGTGTTTTTTTTGCGAAAGCGGCCCCATAATACTTGACTGCCGTAGTCGGGATTATTATATTCCAAAACGATGATATGGCGTTGGCCCGCGCACAAACGCGAGCGCCCAGCGTACACACAACATATTGGATAAGCCATGATTTTCAAGAGGCTTCGCGAAGACATCGATTCCTTTATCGCCCGCGACCCCGCGGCGCGGTCCCGGTTCGAGGTCGCCTTCCTGTATCCCGGCTTCCACGCGATCGTTGTTTACCGCGTGGCGCACTGGTTGTGGACCAAGGATTTGCGCCTGTTGGGGCGCTGGCTGTCGCAGACCGCGCGGCTTCTCACGGGGATCGAAATCCATCCCGGCGCGACCATCGGGCGGCGCTTCTTCATCGACCACGGCAACGGCGTGGTGATCGGCGAAACCAGCCACATCGGCGACGACGTGACGCTCTACCAGACGGTGACGCTGGGCGGCATTTCGCCCAGCGTCGACAGCCACAAGCAGATCGACGTGAAGCGCCACCCGACGCTGGAGGACGGCGTCATCGTCGGATCCGGCGCGCAGGTCCTGGGGCCGATCACGGTGGGCAGGGATGCGCGCATCGGCGCCAACGCGGTGGTCACCCGCGACGTGCCGCCGGGCGTAACGGCCGTCGGCATTCCGGCCCGCGTGGTGATGCCGCGCGATCGCGAACACGCCAAGGACTTCGTGGCCTATGGCACGCCCAGCGACGGATGCCCCGACCCGATGCTGAAGACCATCGAAAACCTGCGCGCCCAGGTCGGCGCCCTGATGGAGCGCATCGACGAGTTGGAGAACGAGGCCGAAGAGGTCCACAAGGGCCGCGGGGCCAAGAAAAAGGCCGTGAATTCCGGCGGCGACGCGTAAAGCCCGCCCGCAACCCAAGGAGAAGCGAAGTGAAGCTCAGCACCAAAGGACGTTATGCCGTAATGGCGATGGCGGATCTCGGCAAGGGGGATGTCAGCAAGCCCATGGCCCTGGCCGACGTGGCGGATCGTCAGGAAATTTCCCTGTCGTACCTGGAACAGCTGTTTGGAAAGCTGCGCCGGGCCGGCCTGGTGAAAAGCGTGCGCGGTCCCGGCGGCGGGTATCTGCTGTCCCGCCCGGCGGACCAGATTCGCGTCTCCGACGTGATCTCGGCGGTCGACGAACCGATCACCGCGACCCGCTGCACCAAGGCGGAAGGGTGTCATTCGGACAAGGCGCGGTGTCTCACGCACGATCTGTGGACGGCGCTCAGTTACCAGATCCACCTCTATCTCAATTCCGTGACCTTGGCGGACGTGTGCGCGCGCCGGGTTTTGGGCCCGCGCCCCGACCTGTTTGGGGAAACCCCGGACATCGGGGGTCCCGGAACCATCGCCGCGGAATAAGTTTTTAGGCATCGAGGTTCGACCCGTCATGACCCGCAAAGCGTACATGGATTGCAACGCGACAGCGCCGGTCCGACCGGAGGCGGCGGAGGCGGTGGCCAACGCGCTGGCCGCCGGCGGCAATCCGTCGTCCGTCCACGCCTGGGGCCGCGCCGCGCGGGCGTTGGTGGAAACCGCGCGCG
>JADGBG010000058.1 GCA_015231605.1 Alphaproteobacteria bacterium
ACGGCATTCTCATCTTGATTGACGCTGCTCTCTCACTTTGATTGTCGCGCCGCAGATGAGGGACGCAAAGTTTTCCAAAGGGTTTCCCTGCCAGGAAACAAGCTCCCGGATGTCCGCGTCCATACTGTTATCGCCGTCCAGCCAGGACTGCAACCTTGAGAACAGGTTGTCGCGCCCGACAATCCGCAAACGGTTGAACACCTGGGGATCGGCAAAGCCCGAAATATCCAGGGGATCATAGTAAGCGCTGGCCCGTCCGGCGCCGATGCTCAACAACGGTGGCGTCGAGTAGGCCACGCTAATGCACCTGTCGCTCACGGCGTAGGGAATGTAGGGGTCGATGTTATAGTGCAGGCATACGATCTTGCCGCTTTTGATCAAGGGGCTTTCGGGATCGATAAACTGCATCATCTCCGGCGAGCGAACGAAGGTTTCGTCGTCCCAAGGCCGTTTTGGCTTATAGAAAACCCTCAACCCGGGATAGCGCTCCAAGGCGTCAATCAAATCCGCGAAAAACCGCTTCTGCATTTCCACGGGGAAGGGATTCACGGCGACACGCTTGTTCGCGAACTGTTCGTATTTCAAGGTTGGGATGTCGAAAACGCCCAGCCAGAGCCTGGCCTCCGGATCCGCCACGCCAAAGTCGTCCCGGGCCTCTTGCGGTGTTTTTTCAAGCCACGAAGCATCGCCAGACATCAGGGGGCCGACGGCGCGGACCACCCGCGTTTGCTGTGGCGAATGGAACGAACGCGCCAGCAATCCATCGACGTCGACATCAAACCACCCCACATGACAATCGGACACGGTGGCGGTTTGCTCGAGGATCGTGTTGCGGAAACGACCGACCCGCTCCCGCGAGACCGGCACGGACCCGATAAATCCATGCTGCCAGAACAACGTTTTGACGCCATCTTTTCGGGCCATGGGCACATGCAGCCCTTCTTCAGAGCCATAAGCCTGCGACGTCACCACGGTCCGGCATTGGAAATGCTTGACCAGGAAATACAACAACACATCCGAAAAAAATCCGAACTCCAGATTCACGCCAAACGGATCCCTCATTCGGCCCGGCAGAAAAAGAATTGACATCAATGCCGCGATCAAGCTCCACCTGAGTTTCCAAGGCAGAATAGCATACACATCGCGGGCGAGAATCCATCGAACCCCATGACGGGCCAGGTAATCGGCGACGTCCGGCGAAGGTGTCAGAGGCAATATATGCAGGACCTCATCCATCGGCAATAAGCCGAACTTGGTCATGAACGTGAAGTCGTACATCCCATCGCTGGCCGCCAATTCATTGAAGCCGATCGGATACCAAAGGATCGAATACCGGCGCCCCTTGTGCAAGTCGGCATTCCTGGGCGACGTCAAAATTCTGACGATCCGCTTCCCCCCGGCGGTCATGTTTTTCACGGTCTCGCCGATGAAATCCCAGAGCGCCCCAGCGGGAATTTGCCAGGCGCCGGCGGGGAAATCCGGCTCACACCCGAGCTCACGCGCCCTTTGCCCAAACAATGTCCCAGGCACCAAGATGGGCGCCACGACGCCAGCATCTTCACGCCATTTTTCAACGACCCTTGCAAACTGATACCTGTTCTCGAATTTCAGGCAAAACCTCTGCACGCCGTTGAGGGTTACGTCATAGGCCGTCCCATTGACCTTGATGACGGCCGTGTTTGCCGCAAATCCATCCGGACGCTTTGCCCTGAGCTGGTCGAAAGCATCCGCGCAAAGATCGTTCCATTGATGGTACAGATACATGTCTTCATGGATGATTCTCGTGGCCCACGCCAATTTGGAGAGGGGTGCGCCCTTGAAATTCCAATACGCCACGTTAAAGAACAGCCGTGAGAGAAAAAGAAACCAGTAGTTGCCCGAATTCAGTTCGGGAACGACAATCCACGGCCGTTTCTCCGGCCGGACAATTCCAATGATCAACGAACGGATTATCTTCATTATTGCGCGGAGACGTTTTCAATTCCGTTCATGGCGGCACGGAATTCATCCGAAATCTGATCATGGGTTTCCGAACCCACGAACATGCGCATCAGAACTTCCATGGACAGAATGCCCCAACACACACGCGCGACCCCGGCTCCCAGGGCATCGTCCAGCGTATTCAAAAGCGCTTCTCTCGGCATGTCCAGAAGTTCGGGAACGTATCTCAGGGGCCAGTTCCTCAGGATCGCCCGGATGTGCCGCACGTTTTCAAAGGGCGTTCCCATTTTGGCGCGGCGGATGATGGCTTTCGGCACGCCGTAACGTGCGGCAAGGTCCTTGATGACGGACTTCTCGCGCACGACGGTCAACCGGTCCGAGGCATGCCCGGGCCAGGCCCACGTGATTTTCTTGCCGACAGGAGTGTTCAAGGCCAGCTTGATCATGTTGGGGTGCAGGAATGGGGCCCTCAATTCCACGGATTCCATCATGCTGAAGCGGTCCGCGCGAACCAGATACCGGCGCATTCGATAGCCGACCTCATCCAGGAGGTAGGCCGCCGTTTCGCGGTCCGCAGCATTGCCGACAAAACCGTAGGCATCAATGCAGGCCCGCCATTCGCTCGCCCGCCGGCCACGGTGCAAAAGAATGTTCATCGGCGTTTCCATCAACGCCAAGGACGCGGGGAAGGTGAAGTATGACGTCGCGGACGGGGACGGGCCAAGGGCATCCACTCCGGGAAAAACGCGTCCCAACCGGTTGAACAGGCCGCGGGCCACCCGATTGTGATGGAACCGCGCCCGGTTGTAGAACTCCTTGTGATGCGCATAACCGCCGAACAGTTCGTCCGCCCCATCCCCTGTCAGGAGCACCTTGTAGCCGGCGTCGCGCGCGGCGGCGCAGAGCTTACCAAGAACGACCCCTTCTTCCTTGTTCACAGTCTCGTAATGGTAGATCAGACGGGGCAGGTCCGCGATCAGCTTGTCCCCTTCGTCCCGCATGTGATGGACCTTGCAAGAGAACTTGTCCAGAAACTGACGGGCGATTTCCGTATCCTCGAAAATGGAGGACGTGAAATGGAAGACATGCGGGTTTGAAACGGACTGCCGGGATGCCGAGGCCGTAATGACGCTTGAATCCAGCCCCGCGCTGAACAGAGACGCCAAAGGCGCATCGCTGATCAAATGCATGCCGACCGATGCATTGAGCTCCTGTTCATAGCGTGCGAGCAACTCTTGATGGGGCAGTTCGTCCAGCTCCCTGTACAGGTCCTGATCGATCCATTCCGTCAACGCAAAGTATCGGAATATGGAGAATGTCCCGGTTGCCAAATCCATGCTCAGTGCATGCCCGGGAAGCAGTTCATGCACGCCCTCGAAGATCGTGCCGTCTTCCGGCGGAAGCCCCGACATGAGCATCGGATTCATGGCGTTGCGGACATCGATCGCACGGCGTCCCGTATACTGCAGCAGCGCCTTGGCCTCGGAAGCGAGGAGTACGCCATCCTCGAACCGCGTCCAATACACCTGTTTCATGCCGACGCGGTCCGTCGCCACATGAACCCTGGCATCGACGCTATCGAAAATGGCCAGCCCGAACATGCCTTCCAGCCGGGCAAGAAGCCCCCGCCACCCCCACGACCTGTAGCCGTGCAAAATGACTTCGGTATCCGTTTTCGTACGAAAGGCGATGCCCTTTGCCTCAAGCTCACGGCGCAGGTTCAGGAAGTTGTAGATTTCCCCATTGAAGACGATGTGATGGTTTTGATCGTCCGTGGACATGGGCTGGTCGCCGGCATGGCTCAGGTCTTGAACCGCAAGACGGGTCATGCCCAGCGCCACGCCCGACCAGTACTTCGCACCCAGGTGATCCGGGCCACGATGCTTGAGGGTGGCGAGCGCGTCCTCGAACTTGGCGGTGGAGATGTCGTGAACCCCCAATGCCGCGAAAATCCCGCACATACTACTTTGCCTGCTGGAAAATGGTCGTTGTCATGAAGACGAGGCCAGCGTTAGAGAAGTTCCCGGACATCGATGACCTTCGCGAACGAATTCCCCCATTTGTCGTTCGCGCCAATGCCGATCCTGCGAACGTCGTGCAGGGGAAGGGTGCTGTCGTGGAAAACGTAGTACCACTCATCGCCGCTCAACCCGAAATCCAGGTTGTCGTGGATGAAGCGCTTTCCCATGGTCTCGATCGCCAGCCACGGCTGGGGTCCGAACACCTCGCCCTTGACGGTGCGGATGGTCATGTTGGGAAGGTCGTTTTCCGGACTTGGGTTCAAGATCACTTCGAGCTCCAGGCCCTGGTCTTCGGCGGCATCATAACCCAAAGCCATGCGGAACGCCTCGACGCCCTCGCAGTACTTGAACTTCACGTCCGGGAACCGCGCCGACGCATCCGCGATGAGAGTGCGGACATGGTCGACTTCCGCCCCCATGTCCCGGAAATCGTGGGTGGTGACCGTCATGATGGTCGGCTTGCCCTGCTGCGCCCTCGAGAAAGCCTTATCGACTTCATGCTGGTCGATGGCGGCATACCGGTTCATGACGTTCTGCGCGCGGGCGATCCAACGGCGGCAATTCCCGGGAACCTGGTAATTGTCGTGGCTGGGTTGATAAATGGACCAATCCGTGGGTGCCTGTCGCCAATCCCCGCCGCGGCCGTTTTTCGTGTCGCGCGACTTTTCCAGATCCGCCGTGTTCTCGACGGCCAGATTGGAGAAATCGAACGGGATCCACTGTTCAAGAAACCAATGCAAATCTGGACGTTCGACATGGAACCCGGCGCGAAATGCCGAGGGAAACCACTCGCGCTCGATAATGCGCCGGCTCACGGTTTGCCACAATTCCGGTGAATTGATGATGGACGTCGCGCTGCGGTGCGCCTCCTGATAGGTCGACATCGGGTGGAAATGGAAATGCAGCGCGTCCCGGCAATCCGGATACCATTTCATGGCATCCTTATAGTGGTCGAAAACCACATGGTATCCGAGGGCGCGGCGGCGGGGATTCGCCTTGAAGCCCACGAGATCCAGGCAATGCCAGTTGAAGACCCAGCCGCCACCGAAGGAATCCGGAAGCTGATTGCGGAAATCCGGCGCCATGATCCGTTCCAGCATCCGGTCGATCTGCGTCCAGTCTTCATGGTAGCTCAAGAGATGGGTGTTGAGCATGTCCTGAACGGCGGCTTCCTTACCGTTCAAATCCACCTCGCCGCGTCGCAGTCTTTCCAGGGTATCGCGCGTTTGCGGCAACCTCGTGATGCCATGAAGCTCGCGCACCCGCACGAAGGTTGCGTCGAGAGATTCATACAGGGGGCCTTCGGTATCCACCGCATGAACGACCAGGACGACGTTTTTATCTTGAGTCATAACTACAGGTTCCAACCCTTACTGATTGTCGCCGTATTTCGCATGGATGTGCCGTTCGACCGCCTCCATGTCACTTTCGAATTCCTGCAGCAGCGGGCTGTCGGCAAACTTTCCGAAGCGGTCCGGAGTCGACCACGTCTTGGGATCCGTCGGATCGTTTGGCAGAAAGTCGTTGCCCTGCCCCGTGGCCTGATAGAGTTGCCAACACTTCAGCAAGAAGGGATCCCCTGCCAACTTGTCCAGCCCCAGGCGCACGTCGGCCGGATCGTAGGACGTTTGCGAGGGTTCGTATCCGACGCTTTCCATTTGCTTCGCCGCGAGCGTTTCCGTCAACGTCACTTCCCACGGCTCCAGGACGCGTTTCCAGGTGTGGGCGCGGTCGGGATTGAACCCATACACCTTCTTCTTGGTGTGCGAGGAAACGTTCGCCTCGACAAAATTAGCGTCGAAGGACTCCTCCCACTTTTCCGGCTGGATCATCAACTCGGCAAATTCCACGCCGAGGAAATCGCACAACTTCCGGCTCATCCCTTCGGGGTCCGCGTGGATGTCCTCGAAGCGCACGGTCATGTAACGGTCGGCAGGCAACGTTTGTTTGTAATGCGCCATCATGTTGACGGAATCGATCCAGTTGAAAATCGTATTGAGATACAGATCTCCGGGCCAGAACGTCATTTCCCGCCACGACGCCAACACGCCGCGGATGTCCCGGACGACGTGGAACACCTTGCCATTGGGAAACATGTTGAGGAAATGCGGAATATAGTGCCAATGGAAGGCGAGATTTTCCGTCCAGATTTTCGCCATGGTTCTTTCCAGCAGGTACGTCATGATCGCGTTGTAAAGAACCGCCGGGGTCAATTCCCGTTCCTGTTCGAGACGGGCCATGACGCGGTCGACATCGAACGTCACCCCGAAGCGGTAATACCAACGGATCCGAATGTGGTGCAGGGCGCGTTCCGCGTTCGCCAGGTTCAGGGGCGAATACTTTTGATACACGAAACGGAAGAAATGCACCTTTTCCGCAAAGACCTGAATGTCCGGATGCATCGACAGGATATTGCCCACCAGGGTCGTGCCCGTCCGCATCGTGCCGGTCGTGAAGATTTGCTGTGTCTCGGTCATGGTTTCTTCTCTTGAACTCTATCTACAGGCGGCGAAGGATCAGTCGATCACTTTGCGAAGCTGTTCCGTGGTCATCCAGTCCGGATTGGTGTCGCTGCGATACTCGTAATTCCCGGCCACCGGAGTACCCTGCTCCCCGTCATAGACATTGCCGCGATCCTGGTTGTGCCAGTGGAACGCCGGCTGGATGATGTAGTAGTTTTTGAACTCGAAGGTATTCGCGGCCTCGTCCATGGGCACCATGACCTCGTACAGCCGCTCGCCCGGACGAATACCAATGGTCTCCAGTTCACATTCCGGACAGATGGCCCGGGCCAGATCCACCACTTTCATCGACGGCAATTTCGGCACGAAGATTTCGCCGCCCTGCATGATCTCCAGGCTGTGCACCACCATCCGCACGCCCTCGTCCAGGCTGATCCAGAAACGCGTCATTCCCGGATCGGTTATCGGCAATTTCCCGGTGCTCATTCGTTCCCTGAAGAACGGGATGACGCTGCCCCGGGACCCGATGACATTGCCGTAGCGGACGACGGAGAACTGCGGCCCGCCCTTGGGGGAAAGCTGGTTCGCCGCGATGAAGAGCTTGTCGGAACACAGCTTAGTGGCGCCATAAAGGTTCATCGGGTTGCTGGCTTTGTCCGTGGAAAGGGCGACAACCCTTTCCACGCCACAATCCATCGCGGCGCTGATGACGTTATCGCCACCGAGGATGTTCGTGCGGATGCATTCCATCGGGTTGAACTCGGCCGTGGGCACCTGCTTCAACGCCGCGGCATGGACGATGACGTTGACCCCCTTCTTGATCACCCGGGTCAGTCGGTTCAAATCGCGAATGTCGCCGATGTAGTATTCGACCAAAGGCGAATTGATTTCGTTCGCCATCTCGAACTGCTTGAGTTCGTCGCGCGAGTAGACCACGATCTTGCGCGGCGCTTCGTGCTCCAGAAGATGTTTGATGAAAGTCTTGCCAAAAGAGCCAGTCCCGCCAGTCACCAGAACGGTTTTATCTTTTAAATTATAACGAAGGCCTTGTTTCATTTTTCCGCTTTCATCTGGTCAAAATGTTTCACGACACAGCGTCAAGTAAGGCGCTGACGACACGTTCCTGTTCCGCTTCCGTCAAATTCACCGAACACGGCAAAGACAGGCAACGCCGACACAAGTCTTCCGCGACCTCGCCGCCAAGAACCTCGAAACCGCGATAAGGGGTATTGAGATGAATGGGCTGCCACAAGGGGCGCGTCTGTATGTTTTGTCTTTCAAGCGCACGGAGCACCGGCCGGCTATCGCCATCCAGCAGAACCGTATAAAGCCAGAACGCGCTTTCCGCCCATTCGGCCTCCGGCATTGCCGTTATGCCGTCCCGGTTGGCGAAGGCATGGCGATAGCGCGTCGCAATCTGACGTTTATTTTCCACGTATGCATCGCACTGCTCCAACTGGGCGCATCCGATCGCGGCTTGAACGTTGGTCAGGCGATAGTTATAGCCGATGTTCTCATGAACATATTCCAAGGGATCATCCTTGGCCTGCGTGGACAGGTACCGCACCCAATCAGCTTTTTTCTGACTGGAGGTAACGACCATCCCGCCACCCCCGGTCGTCAACAGTTTGTTGCCGTTAAAGCTGAAGCACGACAAGTCCCCCATGGAGCCGATCTTGCGTCCGCGATATGCGGCGCCGAGAGATTCGGTTGCATCTTCGATCACGGCAAGGCCGTGAAGACGGGCCAGGTCAAGCAGGGGGGCCATATCCACGGGGTGCCCCAGGATGTGTACCGGAACGATCGCCTTTACGCGCCGGCCGGATCTTTTATTGAAGAGCTCAGTACCCCGCCGCTCACAATTTCCGTTCAGGAAAGACTCGACGAGGCCGACATCCATTTGCCAAAACTGCGGCTCGGCATCCACGAGAACAGGGTGCGCGCCGACATAGCGAATGGCATTTACGGGCGCGATGAACGTGAGCGCGGAAACGATCACTTCATCGTCGGGCTCGACGCCCGCCGCCAACAAGGCAAGGTGCAGGGCAGCCGTTCCGGACGTGGTCGCCACGGCCCGCGCCATCCCTATTTTGGCGGCAAATTCTTTTTCAAATCGCTCGACATAGGACCCAACGTAGGAGACCCATCCGCTATCCAGACAGTCTTTAACGTAATCCCATTCCGCCCCATGGATATACGGCGTGCAAAGGGGAATGAAATCATTGTTTGAGGTCAACTGAGACCATCCTGTCCCGAATTATTGCTTAGGGGGTGTTTTGCGGTCCGCCGAACACACCACACCCTTACTCCTTGATCAGATAACATGGTGTCGAAGCAAAGGGAAAACGCAGGATCTTCGGCGGATTGTCCAGGGTCGCGAGAAACTCCTCAACGGCCTTGGTCTCTCCCGCGAAGGTTCCATAGTCGTCCAGGATCAACACGCCTCCCCGCACAATTCGGTTCCACACATTTTCGAGAATGCACTTGGCCGGTTCATAGATATCGGTATCAAGATTGACCAAGGAGAAGCGCATCTGAGGATTGTCGCGCAGGAAGGCCGGCAGCGTTTCCAATATGTCCCCTGGCACCAGCTTTATGTTTTCCGCTAGGTTGCGGTCCTGCAGGTTCTCACGCATGTCCTCTGCGCTAACGGAGAACTCGCCCGCCGTATCGACGAAGTTCTTGCGGATAGCAAAGTCGTCTTCAAACCCCGTTTCGGGAAAGGCCCCGAAAGTGTCGAAACCGATAACCTGCTTCGAAAACACATTTGAAAACATGGATCGAAACAGACACCAGCGACTGAAGGAAACCCCCTTGAACACACCAAACTCGACGATTTCCCCCGGAACTTCCAGGGTCCTGCAAAACAGCTCATAGTGCGCAAGCGTCTTGGAGAGGCGGTCTTTCGTCGCCGTAAGGAAAAAACCGTTTTCAAAATCCCATTTTTGCGCCTTCGGGAATTTATCAGAAATCTTCATTGAGCCCCCTTGCGATTCAACAAAACACCCGCACACCGAGTGGTCCGGCCTTCATGGCGCGCGTCGTGAAACGGAACATCCCATGAAAGGCCAATCACACCCGGCCGGATTTGATGTCATCCTGCGCCTTTTGATAATCCGTATGTTGCCCAACGTCCAGCCAATACTCCAGTATGGGAAACGTCGCCACACTCCCGCCGGTATCCAGGACTTTCTGGATAAGTTCGGTCATGTCGAAACGCTGACTGGCCGGCAAGTGATCCAGAACGTGAGGCTCGACTAGGTAAATACCACCATTCACGAAAAACTCATATAAAGGTTTTTCCGTTATGCCCGTCACCATCGATCCCTCGTGTTCGATGACGCCGTAGGGCACCAAAAATTCATATTTGCGTACGGCAACGGTCAAGTCGGCTTTGTGCTGTTTGTGAAATTCATGCATGGCGCGATAATCCACTTCGGTAACGATATCGCCATTCATCACCAAAAGCGGTTCGCTACGCCTTTCCAGCAAGCCAAGCGCCCCAGCCGTTCCCAACGGTTCATCCTCTTTGACGTAGTTGATTTCAACGCCAAAACTGTCGCCGTTGCCGAAGTAATTAACGATATGCTCCGGCTTATAGTGCGTCGTGACGCAGATGCGTCGCACACCGGCATCTTTCATGGAATCCACAATTCTATGCATGATCGGCTTGTCGCCCAAGGGCAGCATAGGTTTGGGCACGTCCAGCGTCAGGGGATGAAGCCGCGTGCCAAATCCGCCTGCCATAACAACGGCCGTGATCGGCAATTCGTATTCCAACGTCATCTTATGCAACAACGCCAGATCGACCACGCGTTCCTCGTCATCGATCAACGGAATGTGCCTGATGTCCTTTTCCACCATCATATGGAAAAGGATGCTGTCCTCGGTTTCAGCATGGGCCGTAAGCGGCGTGGGGTACATGCTGTCATGCTTGTTCCGAAGAAGACTTTCGACCGTCGACTTCAGGTCCGTTCCCGCCAGCAACCAACGCCGAACGTCACCATCCGTTATGGTTCCCAGCAGTCGCTGGTCAGCACCGACCACCAACACGATGCCTTCGCTGCCTTTGTTGATGCAGTTCATCGCATCGCGCAATGACGCGTTGCTTTCGACGAAAAAGGAACGAATATCGGCTTCGGGTTTGTGACGCATACTTAATATTCCAACGATTCGCTGATGTTCGCCCCCTATAAAAGGGGGAATGGCGGCCCTATTCCACGGGCCTTGATTTGATTGTCGCGGGGACGCCCACCGCAAGACCGCCGGCCGGTATGTCGTGACGAACAACCGCCCCGGCGGCGACCACGGCATTCTCACCGACGCGGACACCCTGAAACACGACGGCACCCGCGCCGACAAACGCGCCGGGGGCGATTATTGCCGCACCCAACACCGTCGCGTTCGGAGCGACAAACGCAAACTCGCCAATTTCACAGTCATGCTCGACAACGGCATGCGTGTTTATCACGCCGCCCCTGCCGATACGGGCCTGCGCATTGACGATGCAACCGGGAAGAAGTTGGGCGCCGTCTTCAACCAACGCTGTCGGGGACACGATGGCCGAACCGTGCCGGACCGTAAGGGGGGTCAGTCCGCTGGACACGGCTTTATCGAACAATACCTTGCGAAACGGAGTTGCGCGGATCTGACCGACGCCGACCACGAAAGTGTCGTAGCCCGCCTCTTTCAGATCTTCCAGCATGTCATCGCAGCCCATAATCTTGACGCCCAGAACAGTCTTGCCGACGAGAGTCTCGTCCTGCTCCAGAATTCCGTCGGGCTGAATCCCGTCCTGGGTCCGCATGCATTCGATGAGGACCTTGGCATGTCCCCCGCCGCCAAGGATCACGCATTTCCCCTGCATCACGCGCTATGCTCCCGTCGACTTGCGAATTGAACACAGGAATCGCTCCACAACGTCGCAAGCTGGTGGTCCGTCGCCATCGGTTGGACGCGCTCGTTACTTTTTGAGAAGCGGCTTGATGTAGTCACGCCCCTTCCATTCCGGATCGGGCGGAACGTAGTCATCCTGAGGATTGTATTTCGATGACTGAACCATGGACATGTCGGGCAGATAGCGCGGGCAGTTCGGCAACACGAAATCCAGATCGACGACGACCAAATGCTTGGCGCCGACAAATCCGTCATTTTCCCCGGCCTCAACCACCCGGGCTTTTCCGTTCAGTCTGATTTTGCCGATCTGCTTAGGGGACGCGACCTTGGAAGGATCCTTGAAGTTCACGAAGATCATGGAAACATTCGGATTCTGCACGATGTTCCCCAGCGTCCGAAACATCAAATTTCCGTCGTAATCGGGCCAGGTGACTTGCGATGGCCCCGTTACCCGCACGAAGCCTGGCTCGCCCCCTTTGTAGGAACAATCGATTTGTTCGCCGGCGCCCGTGGCAATGAAAAAGAAGTGACTGCTCTCGATAAAGTCTTTTTCTTCGGGCGTAATCTCCACGTGTACGCGACGTTCGACGATTGCGTCCGCGACTTTTTCGCCATCCGCCTGCTTTTGAAAGTCACGATGGAATGGTGTAAAGAATTCTTCAGGCATAGCTATCTTCCGTCCATAAACAAATCACATCCGGCGCCCGTCAGGTGTTGCCATAACTCGACATCGAAAACCCTATCGTCCGCCGCCAGTCCCTTGGCCTGCAAATCCCTGATTTTCGAAGACGATATGGGCAAAACAGCGTCTGTCATGTCTTTATGACAGCATACGTCTTCCGTCACCACGTCGTCGCAGATTGTACAGAAATACGGCCCTTTTTGAGGAATTATTTTCACGCCCAAATCGGCTTCGTGTTCTAACGCGGCGCATTGCGCCTGATATTCCGAATAGTAATTCCCGATGCCGGCATGGTCACGCCCAACAATAAAATGGGTGCAGCCATAATTTCTGCGAATAATTGCCTGCAACATGGCCTCATTCGGGCCGCTTAAGGTTGGCGGCATGGAAACAAAACCGAACAACAAGCGATCGCGCAACTTATACTTTTCGATAATGAACTCAAAACTTTCCCGAATGGCTTCGGGAGCATATCCCCGAGCAGCCTGTCCTCCTATAGAGGCGAGAACAAGCACCTTGTCCGCCCACGACAGCGCCTGGCGGAGAATATACACATGCCCCTGATGCGGCACGTTGCGGGTGGCGAACCCGGCGACTTTCATTGACTTGTTACGCTCACATTCATGGAGCATGTCTTCGGGACGCGGCTCACCCCAGGACATGAAATATTCGTTTGTCTCGTCGATCTTGACGGTCCCGCCCAGGTAATACCCGGATTGGCGAAGAATTTTCGCAACCCCGGGATGGTTCGGATCGTTCGTGCCATACACCCGGCTCACGAATTCTTGGGATGGGGCGTAGAACTTGTCGTCTACATGGATTTCTCCAACCCTCACATTATTCAGTGTCAGGGGGCACGTCGCGCCACGTTCGACGGCTTTAAACGTCGCCTCGTCAATCCCGAGTGAAATCGGGACAGGAAAAAAGACGCCGTTGGCCATTCGCCTTGTGGACGCCACGGAGACGTAATTTTCGTGTCCCATGAATTTTGTAAGCGGATGCAGAGCGCCGACATGGATTTTTTCGGAAACCAGATAGGTTTCCCGGTCAATGGAGATATCGAGGGTCATCAAGGGTGAGACTTCACCGCGCGAATTGGCGGCAATGGTTTGAGTGAGGTCGTCACACACGCCGGGGGGCTCCGTTTCAAGCCCCCCGGGTGTTATGGGGCAATCGTGCCGCGCATGGTACGAGATTTTTCCGGACCGTGTCCTTACTTCAACACAGGAGACAGGCCATCAAAAAGTTCATCCACCCAATGGATGAGGTTGATGATCGTCGCCTGCTTCTTGTCCGGCCGCGACAGGGTGTGTTGGAAGAAGTGATAGCCTTCGCAGGCCGGTCCCAGGAACGTCAGTCCCGTTTCCACCCGTCCGTCGGACACGAGGGGGTGGAAGGATTCATCCAATGCCAGCCCCAGCTTGTTGAGCTTGGAGTCCTTATCGTCCGGATCGATTTCCCACATGGTCACTATGCCGCTTTTCAGCATGTTTTTATACAGCACGTTGTTCTCGTAAGACCTCTTGAAGAGATCAAGAGACCCCAGAACGACACACCCCGCCTTTTCACTGCCGAACGGCCCCTTGATCATCAGGGTTGTCCCGCTGTCATCAAGCTCGAAACTGGAACCGAAAATATAATCCGTTTTCACGAACCCTTTATCGATGAGGTTGATGATGTTCTGGACGCCGCTCATGCTTGGCCCGTCGACGATGCGATTGTGCAACGGCAAATAGTAGTCCAGGAACTTCATGAAGGAGGCGGTGTGAACCCCCCCTTTTTCCACTGCGTACACAATGATATGGCGCAGGTCGCGCCAGATGCTGTCGCATGCCGCCTTGGTCGGATTGGCGACGTTGCCTTGCGCCGACTGGTTGATGTCGCGTTTCATGAACTGCAGCAACCGGCTGCGATATTCGTCAGCGTTTTGCACGCCGGCCTTATCCACGGGATAGGCGATTTTTTTCCACGAAAACGCGTTGTCACGGGGATTGGCGTAATACCCACGACCGCCGTCAAGCGTGTTGATTTTCCCAATGGCGTTCGTCACGTCGCCTTGCGTGAAAGCACTCGACGGCATGCCTTCACACATGGTCCGGGCATAGCACTCGAAGGTTTCGCGGACATCGGGGTTCACGACATCCCCGGCATCGAGGCACTTGCCGATGTTTTCCAGCATCCCTTCCCCGGCTGCCAGGATGTCGTTGGCGAAATAGCCTTGCGCTTCCTCGCTGGAAGAAAAACGCATGTCGGAATCCATGTGCTTCGCGGCCTTGTCCCGATGCATCCCGGCCAGATGGTTTTCAAAACTTGAACCGAACATGGTGCCGTAGTACTTGACCGCCATTTCAGCAATCAGGACCGGAATGATGTCGACTTCAAAGTCCAGCTTCTTGGTGCCAAAGCGCCGCAGTGACCTTTCCCGAAGCTTGTCGACGTATTGTTCCGTAAAAACGTAGCCGGTGTGGAAATCCCGATCTTCGTCCACCTTCTGGTTCACCGCGCGCGAGAAACAGAACAGCCCGTTGCGGGACACGGGATAAATCACCGTGTTGCATTCCGGACGCTTGGCTTTGACATAGTCGACATAATTCATCACGTCGATCGCCGTGGTGCCGGTGCCGATCAGGAAGACCTTATCGTGATCCAGAAGTTGCGGAAGGGTCTCCTGCATGGGAAGCGGGTTTTCCACAAGGACGCAATCCCCTTGCGTGCAATCGTTCTGCAAAGACCCCATCCACGTGTCGGGATGAATGCTGCGCGCGGACGCGCCCGTAATCACCAAAGCCCTGTCGACGTTCTTATGCACGTTCTTGTTGGTGACGATTTCGAAGCGACCGCTTGCTGCGTCCTTGCGAATGTCCTCCACGGCTTCGGGGACCAACTCGACGCTGACGCCGGCCATGCCGTTCAAGGCATCGACGCAGAAATTGAACGCATCCAGCATGGCTTCGCCCAACAGGTTGCGCGCAGGCCAATCGCTTTGCACGAACTTGTATTTTTTATCACCGGTATCCCGGTACTTCTTTTCCGCCCAGTCCATGAAGGTATCAAGATAGCCCGGATAGTTTTCCATGACCTCGGGCATGTAGAACTTGCTCGGCCCCAAGGCGATCTGACCAGCAATACGATTCAGCGTTGCGCTGGGGGGGGTATCCACGCTGTGGGTGAAACCCGATCCGAACTCCCCACTGGCTTCGAAAACTTTGATCGTCAGCGAGCTCTGCATGGTCCTGCCGTGCAATGTCCGCAACAAAATATCCAGGGCATACGTGCAGTTCGGACCAGCCCCAACAATAGTAATGTTCTTATTATCGTTCGTGTTCATTGCAGAATACCCTCTCGATCAAGCATTTTTCAATGCAGTTACTGTCGTAGCGTACCAGACCCAAGAAGAAAAGTAGTGAATATCCTGGATCTTTTCTAGGCAAATAATATATTGACGTCCCCGTTGTGTCGAGTTCGTTATCCAATTTCACGCCGCGCAGGCCGACACCGATGACGGCCGATCCCTCGGCCAGCGCTCTCGTTCCGACGGCATGTTTGCGAATGAGTGACGCTGCGGCCTTCATCCTGCCGACATAGATATCGTGTTGCCGGGAAACGCCGACCAGGGCATTCATGACGTTGTAGGGAATTGTGTATTTGACGTCCTCATGACTGGACAAGTTGTACAGGAAGTCATTTTGTGCCGTTGGGGTGATGGTTTTTTCATAACAGATGAACCCAGCCCCCGTCGGCCCCATGAGTCCCTTGCAGCTCGAAAAGAACACCACGTCCGCCAGATGGTGATGCTTTTCCAGGCCGATCGACGCCGTGGCATCCACCAGCAGGCGGATGTCATGTTGGCGGCAAGCCCGCGATACGGCTTCAAGGTCGTATTTGGTCGCGCTGGCCGTTTCCACGTAGACGAATATGACCGTGTCGAAATCCCGCAATCGATCCAAGTCGTCCATCGCGACTTTTTCAACCATTGTATCCGTGAAGAGTTTCGCTTCAGCGTACCAGCGGCCCCCATAGTACCCGGTATCGAGGACGGCCACTTTGCCGATGCAGAAATTCCTCAGCGCAATGCAGGCGGCCGTCGTTCCACTGCCTGCAAGCGTGACGACGTTTTTCGAAGAACCGACAAAGGAACGTAGCCATTCCTCCAGTTCCGTCTTCAGGGTCAGAAAGTATGCGTCCCCTCTTCCGAACATGGGAACCTGATGGGAAAACCACTCATCCAGGACCGCACCCGGTCCCGGACAAAACGTGACTTTGTCCGAGCTCTGATACGTCGATGTGGAAGGGCCAGCCAGGATCGACATATCACAAAGGCCTTTTCAGCTTTTTGTTTGATCGCGGAGCCGTCGGCACGATGCCGATCCTGCCCTCACCCCGCAGGAACGCGGCCAGTTCATCCAGGCCTGTGATTTGCACGGCATTGGGGATATGGGCAATCATCGTTTCCATGCTTTGGAACGGCAGATCGAACCCACCAACGCTTTCATGTTGTCCATTGAAGAGCACAAGACATTTGGGCCGCAGATGTTCGTCTTTGACGTAGCTGCCGAAATGCATCAACGCGCTTCCATCGCCATCCACTACCAAAGTCCGAAGACCCTGGCCATGCAGCTCAAGACCCATTGCGTAGCTGAAACCCATCGCCCCAACGTTGTATATGACGGAGCGATCATCGGTATTCAGATATGCGGCCTCCATGCCGGAATGGGAATAAAACTGCCTTCCGTTGTATCCGGTGCTGAGCACGAAACGATCGAACATATCCTTGTGCCGCAGGATTTCGGCAAAGACCTCATCGGAATCCAAAGCGATCTTGCGTGATGCAACGGAAGTCTCCCCGTCATCGGCTGAAGACAGCAATCCGGGCCGAACAAGGATTGCCTTGATCTCCCCGGTTTTCACCTCTTCCTCCATGCGGTCGGCGAATTCCGCTTCCGTGTCCGGCACCGCATATGCAATGTCGAGGGTTTCCAGCAAGACCGGCGTGATCGCGCCCATGACGCCATGCTGGACCTCATCCTTGACCCCCGGCGCGCCACGCCACCCGATGACGATCTTCATGCTGATCCGCGACCGATACAGGGACGTGAACGACGTCAGGGGATTGATGGCGTTGCCCAGTCCGGAGTTCTGAATCGCCAGGACCGCCGTTTGACCACTTTCCAAGGCCCAGACGGTGGCCCGCGTCGCCGCCTCCCCCTCACACGACGTGATGATGAGATCCTCTTTCCTGGGCTTGAGGAACGATGATGTCGTGCTGTCCGGCACTGTAAAAATTTTCATTATTTGGTCCGATCGTTAAAGGTCTTTTCGATATCCAACAGCTCCCGGATCGGCACGACGGAGTCCGCCAGCTCTCCCAAAGAAACGCCACGCCCCATCTGTTGCAGCACTCTTCTTTGACTGTGTATCGATGCACGCAGCATCTGATTGGGATAGACGACGATCGAGCACCCGTGGTGGAACCACTGCGTCATGCTGATGTCGGGAATATTCTGCGGCACCATCATCAATAAGGTCTTCGGCGCTTTCTTCAAAATCAGATCGTAGCAAGCCAGAACCTGATCGGCCGTCGCATCCTTGGTGTGGATCATCACGCCGCTTGCGCCGTGGTTCACGATCTCGATGGCCCGTTCGGACACCTGCTCGACGCTCCAACCGCTGATCAGCCCTTCCAGGCG
>JADGBG010000206.1 GCA_015231605.1 Alphaproteobacteria bacterium
GGAATTCTGGAATGGAAAAAGGGTGCTGCGGACCGGCCATACGGGGTTCAAGGGCACTTGGATGGCGCTGTGGCTGGAAACCATGGGGGCGCAAGTCACTGGGTTCGGCCTCGCGCCGGAAACGCAACCCAGTCTGTTCGAGGCCGTCGGGGCATGGCGTTCGCTGCGTTCGGTCATGGGCGACATCCGTGATCCCGGATCCATTCAAAAGGCCGTCGCGGAATCTGATCCCGAAATCGTCATTCACATGGCTGCGCAAGCCCTGGTGCGCCGGTCCTACCGTGAGCCGGTCGATACGGTTTCCACCAATGTTCTTGGTACGGTCAATCTCTTGGAGGCTTTGCGGGACGCGAAGGCGCTCCAGGTGTGTCTGACGATCACCAGCGACAAGGTCTATCGCAACAGCGAACAAGGCGTCCCCTTTAGGGAGGACGATCCCCTGGGTGGGGACGATCCCTATTCCGCTTCCAAGGCGGCGCAGGAAATCGTTGCGCAATCGTGGGCAAAAAGTTTCTTTGGCGACGGGCCCATGTTGGCGACCGCGCGGGCCGGCAACGTGATCGGGGGCGGTGATTTTTCCGAAGACCGTCTGATTCCCGACTTATACAGATCCATCGCAGCCGGCGAACGCATGACGCTTCGCAATCCGCATGCGACCCGCCCTTGGCAACACGTGATGGATTTGAACGCCGGTTATCTGATGTTCATTGAAGCGTTGAGCGCCCCAAACACCACGATGCCGCACGCATTGAATTTCGGACCGCTTCCCGGCCCCAGCTATACGGTCGGCGCGATCACGGAGAAAATGATGCAGGCCTTGGGCGTTGCGACGCCGGCGCGGGTGGAGCCGTCGGACCTTTACGAAAAGACGTTGCTGTCCATCGATGCATCGGTGTCCCATGACGTGTTGGGATGGCGGCCGAAGCTCGACGTGGACGATACGGTTCGTCTGACCGCGGATTGGTACGGCGCTTTTCTTCAGGGCGCCGATGCAAGGGACCTTACGCTCGGCCAATTGAAGGAATTCGATGCGGTGACGGAGGTCGGCGGATGATGCGTTGCCTCGTTACAGGCGCGACCGGCGTGATCGGACGTCATGCCGTCCAGGCCCTGGCCGAGGCGGGCAATGAGGTCCATGCCATTTCGCGTCGTCTGCCGACCGCCGAGCGATCTTCCGTGACGTGGCATCAAGCGGATGTCTTGGCGCGAGAGGATGTTCGACGGGTCTGCGTGGCGGTTCAGCCCACGCATTTGCTGCATTTCGCCTGGGTTACGGAACACGGGCGGTTCTGGAACGCGCCGGAAAACGAGATCTGGCGGGATGCGACACGGGATTTGGTTATGGCTTTTCACGATCATGGTGGTGCGCGCGTGGTGGTGGCGGGGTCTTGCGCCGAATATGACTGGACCAGGTTGGGTGATGGCGTCTGCCATGAGGAAGAAACACCCATCGGGCCGCATACGGCATATGGCCGGGCCAAGGTTGAAACGCACGACTGGCTGCGGACGTACTGCGAAGCCACGTCCATGAGCTACGCTTGGGGGCGCGTGTTCTTGCTGTACGGACGGGGGGAAGACCGAAAAAGATTGATTCCCTCCGTGGCGCGGGCGCTGGCGCATGGCCGGGTCGCGGAATGTTCTTCCGGAACGCAGGTCCGCGATATCATGGACGCACGCGACGTGGGGAGAGCCTTCGTAGATATCGTAACGAGCAGCGTGCGTGGACCGATAAACGTGGCGAGCGGCGTGGCGCGCACAATCGCGGAGTTGGTCAATTTGCTCGGAGACATCTCCGGAAGACCGAATTTGGTGCGGATGGGAGCCCTGCCGGATCGGGCGGACGATCCCCCGGTTTTGCTTGCCGATGTCCAGCGGCTTTGCCACGAAGTCGGGTTTGTTCCACGATTTGCTTTACGGGAATCCCTTGAGGAAATGTATCGAGAATACGGCCATGACGGATAAGACTTGGGACCGGATCACGACGATCATCGTCGTGCACAATTCCTCGGCCGTGATCGGGGAATGTCTGGACGTGTTCGGATCTGACAAGCGGATCATCCTGGTCGACAACGCCAGTCACGACAACACGCTCGACATCGTGCGGGCCAAGGCACCCCAGGCCCACATCATTCACAATGAAGTCGGGCTCGGATACGGCAACGCCGCGAGCCAGGGCCTGGCCTTGGTGGAAACCGAATTCGCCCTGATGATGAACCCCGACGCGGTGTTCAAGCCGGGCACCATCGAACGGCTGGTGGCCGATGCGGATGCGGATCCCACGGTCGGCATGCTGTCGCCGCTGTTGCCGCTGCCGAACGGGGGCTACGACAAGGCCTGGGACGCGCCGTTCGCGTGGCGCGCGCGCATGTCGTCCAGGCGCGACGACGAACCGCGCCCCGATGGGCCGTTCTGCACTTGGTACGTCTCGGGCGCGGTGATTCTGCTGCGCTATGACGCGGTGATGAAGGTGGGCTTTTTCGACCCCGCGATTTTCCTCTATTACGAAGACGACGATCTGTGC
>JADGBG010000059.1 GCA_015231605.1 Alphaproteobacteria bacterium
GCTCGCTCAGCAATTCCGGCTCACCCATTTGCAGCACCAACTGGTATTGTTTGGCCAAGACTTCGACTTCAACAGCCAGGCTCAAGGCTTTTTCCAGATCGTCGCCAAACGCGATCAGACCGTGATGGCCCATCAGGGACGCCCTGCGCCCGGCTAAGGATTCCAGCACCGCAGCAGACAATTCAGGCGTGCCGAACGGTTTATACGGGCAACACCGGATATCTTTGCCGCCCGCCACCGCGACCATGTAGTGGAATGACGGAATGCCTTTGTTGAGACACGCCAGCGCCGTCGAGTACGGCGGATGGGCGTGCACGATGGCCTTGGCGGAGCGGCGCGTCTTGTAGATGTCCAGATGGAACCGCCATTCGCTGGACGGCAGGAACCCCCCGGTGGCGTTGCCCTCGAAATCCATGAACACGATGTCTTCGGGGCGCAGCTTGTGATACTTCACCCCGGACGGCGTGATCAGGAAGCCGCCGCCCTCGGTGTCGGGAATGCGCGCCGACACGTTGCCCGACGACCCGGCGCTGAGCCCCGTCTCGTTGAGTTGCAACGCGGTCTTGATGATCTTTTGGCGCAGATCGATGTGACGCATCGGGTTACTTCCACGCTTCCTTGTGTTCGGGATAGAGCGAACGCAACCCCTCTTCCGAAGCCTCGCACACGCCGCGTTCGGTGATCAGCTTGGTGACCAGATGGGCCGGCGTGACGTCGAAGGCCGGGTTCACGGCCTTGGAGCCCACCGAGACGATGCGCACGTCGACCACCTCGCCTCCCGCCGTCAGACCGCGCATGTTGGTGACTTCGTTGCCGTCGCGTTCCTCGATGGGGATCTTGTAGCCGTCCGTCATGGTCCAATCGATGGTCGGCCCCGGCAGGGCGACGTAGAACGGCACCTTGTTGTCGTGGGCCGCCAAGGCCTTCAGATAGGTGCCGATCTTGTTGCACACGTCGCCGGTGCGGGTGGTGCGGTCGGTGCCGACGATGCACAGATCCACCTTGCCGTGCTGCATCAAATGTCCGCCCGCGTTGTCGGCGATGACGGTGTGGGGCACGCCATGCTGGTGCAATTCCCATGCCGTCAGGCTGGCGCCCTGGTTGCGCGGCCGGGTTTCGTCCACCCACACATGGATGGGGATTCCGGCGTCGAACGCCTTGTAGATCGGCGCGATGGCGGTACCCCAGTCGACGGTGGCGAGCCACCCCGCGTTGCAGTGCGTCAGCACGTTGACCGGGCGGGACCGTCCGGCCTTTTCATAGGCGACCTGGATCAACTCCTTGCCGTGATCGCCGATGGCGGAACACATCGCCACGTCCTCGTCGCAGATCTCTGCGGCGCGCGCCCAGGCGGCGTCGAAGCGGTCCTCGGGGTTGAGCGGGCTCAGCGTTTGCTTGAGGTCGTCAATGGCCCAGCGCAGGTTGACGGCGGTGGGCCGCGCCTCGAACAGGGTCTTGTACGCGCGCTGGATGTTGGCGTCGGACGGATCCGCCTTCATCGCCAGCGCCATGCCGTAGGCCGCCGTCGCGCCGATCAACGGCGCGCCGCGCACCAGCATGTCGTAGATGGCGTGCGCCGCCTCGGTGACGGTTTCCAGGCTCACCGTTTCGAACTCGAATGGCAATTTGGTCTGGTCGATGATTTCCACCGAACGGCCGTCAGCCGCCGGCCAGATGGTGCGCGTGGGAGAGCCGTTGACTTTCATGGGATCAGCCTTTCAAAACCCGGCCGGCGACGGCTTCGAGTTTTTGGATCATGGCGGGGTCGCGCGCGTCCGGCGCGGTGATGATGGCGGTTTCCAGTGCCGTGTGGCAACCGCATTCGCAGGCCCCCGTCCGCTTGGCGAGCTTGGGAGCGACCGTACGCACCAGGGCACGGCCCTTGTCGGCGTTGCCCAGCAGGGTCTGAATGATGCTGTCCACCGTGACGTGGTCGTGGTCGGGGTGCCAACAATCGTAGTCGGTGACCATGGCGACGGTGGCGTAACACATTTCGGCCTCGCGCGCCAATTTGGCCTCGGGCATGTTGGTCATTCCGATCACGTCACAATTCCAACTGCGATAGAGGTTGGATTCCGCCTGGGTCGAGAATTGCGGCCCTTCCATCACCAGGTACGTGCCGCCGCGCACATGCTGGATGCCCAGTTCCTTGGCGGCGTCCTCCAACGCGTCGCCCAAGCGCCGGCACACCGGATCGCCGAGCGCCACGTGGGCCACTAACCCCTTGCCGAAAAAGCTTTTTTCCCGCGCGAAGGTGCGGTCGATGAACTGGTCGCAAATGACGAAGCTGCCCGGCGGCAGCTCTTCCTTGAGCGACCCGCAGGCCGACACCGAGAGGATTTCCGTCACGCCCGCGCGCTTCATGGCGTCGACGTTGGCGCGGAAGTTGACCTCGGACGGCGGAATCTTGTGGCCGCGGCCGTGGCGCGGCAGGAACACCATGCGCACTCCGTCCAATTCGCCGAACAGCAGCTCGTCGGACGTTTCGCCAAAGGAACTTTCCACGCGCCGCCATTCGGTGTTGGTCAGACCGTCGATGTCGTATAGGCCGCTGCCGCCGATCACGCCGATCACGGGGCCGTTGTTCGATGCCGTCATGGTGCCTTGTCTCCCTTGGCGTCGCCGTCCGATTCAGGTTGCGGTTTTTTTAGCATGCCCGTTCCCGGGGGAACAGTCCTAACGCCACATCACCCGTCATGAATGATTTCAAACAAATATGGACAATCACGGGTACGGGAATTACATTTGCTCGTCTTCTAATATGTCTTGCGGGGTGAAGCCCATGCGCAATCTTAGCATCACCACAATCCTTGTGAGCGCTCTGCTGCTGACGTCCGGGTGCCAGACCACCAGTACCGCGACAACCGCCCCGGGCGGCCCGGCGGGCGTGTCGAGGGCTTCGTATTCGCCGTTTTCCGATCAGGCCGATCATCTGGCGGAACTGCTCAAGGCCGGAAACTTCGACGACGCCAACCGTTTGGTCACCGAACAGGACGCCTTCTTCAAGACCGCCGCGCCCGAAGCCCAGGCCCTGATGGCCCAATTGGCGGGTCATTTCTCAGCGCGCCTCGCACCGGAGCTGGAGGGTGCGCTGCCGGCTCTGAAAGCCGCACCAGCGCCCCGGGACGTCACGGCTTGGCGAAGCCTCCGTCAATCCGTGACCCGCGCGAACGCGGCGCTTGCGTCCCATGACGCCATCGCCGTGTTCAAATATCCCGCCTTCGCCATGGCTCAGGCCGCCCAGGTGCGTGCGGAACGCGACCGCATCCGCGCTCAATTCATCCCGGCCGCCGCCGAGGCATGGCTGGCCTATCCCGCCGACAAGCCGTTTTTCGAAGACTATCCCTTCATCGTCGAAGCCGAGGATCTGATGGCCGCCGATCCGGGCCTTCTGGACCGCAAGCTGGCGGGCCTGGACGCCCAAGGCCTTTTGGGGTTCGCCGACGCCCACCCGCGCGACCTCATGGGCGACGCGGCGTGGGACCGCATTGGCCAACGCTATGTCCAGGCTCGCATGAACCGGGGGCAGACGGGCATCCGGGAGATGCTTGCGGTGGCAACCGACGCCCAGCGCTACGGCTTCAAGACCGACGCGGTGAAGGACGTGGGGGTGGTCTTTTCCCAGGTCACCAGCCCCACCCTGCTCAAGGGCGGCCACATCGACTTCGCGCTGGAGGTCGAGCAGGACCTGCCGTTCCCGCTGGACACCAAGGGACTGGACGATGCGCTGGATTCGGATGCAAAGCTGTTGATCGTGTTCAACATCGCGCTGGCCAAGGCCAGCCGCAAGGTGCGCAATCTCAAGCATTTCGATTCCACCTACCTGGCCGGATATTCGCGCGAACCCAACCCCGACTGGGAAATGGCCAAGATGAACATGATGATGGCCGGCAGCGGCACCGGCCAAGCGAACGCGAACATGATGACGTTCGGTGGCTTTGGATCGATCATCGGCGCCATGGCGGCGAGTTCGAATTACGAGGATGCCCAGAATCGCATGGCCAGCACGCCGCAGTTCATCGACATCCCCGTCTACCAGGGCTACACCTTCGACGAGGCGCAGGTGGAGGCGAAAAAGGTCATGACGGTGAACTATTACGTCATCGACAAGACCCGGAACACGTTCTACCGCTCCACCTTCGACGTGGTGGAAAACCATGATTTCCGCATCGCCTACCGGCTGCACAAGAACGACGAGAACAGCGAACAGCACCTATCCACCCGGCACAGCGAAAAAGACGTCACGGACTGGGAAGAAGCTCCCGCCACCATCAAGCTGTCCAGCCTGGTCGATCATTACCTGGCCAACGAAAAGCGCGCCAAGCCGCTGGCCTCCGTCACCGAGGTGCGCAAGCAGATCATCCAGGACCGCAACGTGGCGGTGACGGCCTATCGCGACAAAAAACCCGACGAAGTCATGCAGGACGATCCCCGCTTCGACAGCGTGGTGGCCATTTACCAAGGGGGGGGTGGCATGGGCAGCGGTTTCTATATCGGCCCCGACCTGGTTCTGACCAACTGGCACGTCGTGGAGGGCAGCCGCTTCGTGGAGATGAAGAACAAGCAAAAGCGCGAGACCTTTGGCAAGGTTTTGGTCAAGGACGTGCGCCTTGACCTCGCCGTGGTGCAAGTGCAGGACCGGGGCAAGCCGGTGCGTTTTTACGATAGGGCAACTCTGAAACTGGGTGATCAGGCCGAAGTCATCGGGCATCCGAAACGGTATTTGTTCAGCATCACGCGCGGCGTCATCAGCGCCATCCGGGACCTGCCCAGCATCAACATTCCCGGCGGTGGCGGCAAGGACGTGCGCTACATCCAAACCGATGCCCCGATCAATGGCGGCAACTCCGGCGGGCCATTGTTCCTGGACGACAAGGTCATTGGCGTGAACACCTGGAAACGCATCGATCAAGGGGTCGACGGCCTCAACTTCTCCGTCCATATCGACGAGGTGAAGACGTTCCTGCGCGAAAACCTCCCCGATTACGAAATCACCGCATTGAGGGATTGAGACATGACCATGGGCAAGACAGTGCGCTTTATTGCCGCGGCCGCCATGACGCTGGCGCTCTCGGGGTGCAACACCACCTCGCGGATGGGCATGGTGAAGGATCCGGAAACGGGGCTGATGTTCGGTTCGGTGGTGAGCGGCAGCCTGTTCACCGACGCCGCGATATACCCAAACAGCAAGATCAAGCTAACGTTCCGCAATACCTCGGGCGATCCCAAGTTCTCATTGACCGCGTTTCGCGAGCGCATCGAACAATCGTTTCGCGACCGGGGATACGGCATCGCCGAGGGCGACGACTTCGGCCTCAAGGTCGACGTCAACGTGAAATACAGTGGGCAGATCCAGCAGAACATGTCCACCACCTTCACCTTCCTCGGCGCGGGCGCGGGGGCCATCCACGGCGCGCGTTCCCAGGCCAATTACGGTCAGGAAGTCGGCACGCTGTCCGGCGCCGCGCTGGGCAACGTGCTGGGCTCATTCATCACCAACGACACCTACATCATCGTCGCCTACGTGCATGTCGGGGTTCTGGACCGTCCGCGCAAGAAATCCAAGGTCGTGACCTTCGACCGCAGCCCGCGCATCGACGACGACTGGGACGACCGCACCTACAAGAAATGGCGCGAGTTTGACACCATCGGGGTCTCGGCCTACGCAGGCGGGCGCAATGTCACTCAGGACGACATCGCCACCCAGGTCCGCGAACGCCTGGCCAGCATCGTGGGCGATATCATCTGAGGCGACTTTCGCCCTTCAGCCCGGGGCATGACGTCGGTCTGGATGGCGTCCCGCAGGGAAGGTCCTGGAGGTTCTCGAGTCCCAAACGGCGGCGGCGCCAGGCCCTGGTCACGCCGCAGCCGCGCGCGTCCCCAGCAAAAACCACAGATATCCGCAAATTCCCGCGATCAGGGAGGCGAACAGCACGCCCGTCTTCGCCATCAAGAGAAACTCCGGCGAACCGGCGAAGCCCAGTTCGGCGATGAAGATCGACATGGTGAAGCCGATCCCGCCCACCAGACCGACGCCGATCAGGTGGCGGAACGTCATGCCGGCCGGCAGCTTGCCCAGGCCCAGTTTGACCGCCAGCCAAGTGAGGCCCGCGATGCCCGCCAGCTTGCCACCCACTAGGCCGGCCATCACCCCCAGGGTGACGGGGTGCGCGAGGGTCCGGTCCAGCGCCCCCAGATCCAGCGGGATCCCCGCGTTGGCCAGGGCGAACAGGGGGATGATGATGAAGGCCACGGGCATGTGCATGGAATGCTCCAGGCGCTGCAACGGGGATTCGACCGAATGTACGCCGTTTTCCAGGGTTTGCAGAAGCGCGCGCGAATCGTTGTCGTGGATGATGCACTCGGTTTTCGGCGCGTCCTTGCTCCCCTGCGCGCCGCGCAGCGCATCCAGAACCTTGCCCATGTGATCGACGAACAGACGGTGGCTGAACTTGGGACGCACCGGAATGGTCAGCGCCGTCAGCACCCCAGCCAAGGTGGCGTGAACCCCCGATTGCAGCATGGCGAACCACATCACGATGCCGACCAGGAAATAGGGCCAGGGTTTGCGGATGCCCGCCCGGTTGAACGCGATCAGCACGGCCAGGGTCGCGAACGCCACCCCCAGCCAGTTGGCGTAAATCTGTTCCGTATAGAACACCGCGATGACGACCACCGCGCCCAGGTCGTCGACGATGGCCAGGCCGACCAGGAACGTCAGCACGCTTTTGGGCACGCGTGATCCCAACAACACCATCACGCCCACGGCGAAGGCGATGTCGGTGGCCATGGGAATGCCCCATCCGCCCGCGCTGGGCGTGCCCATGTTGAAAGCATAGAAGAACAGGGCCGGGAACACCATGCCGCCCACCGCGGCGACCACGGGCATCAGCGCGGCCTTGAAATCGGACAGTTCGCCGACGATGACCTCGCGCTTGATTTCCAGCCCGACCACCATGAAGAACAGGGCCATGAGGCCGTCGTTGATCCAGTGGTGCAGCGTATGGCGCAGCTCCCACCCGCCTAGGCTTATGGCCAGTTCGGCATGCAGGAGGTGTTCGTAATGTTCCCGCAAAAAGCTGTTGGCCAGGAACAGCGCCACCACGGTGCACGCCATGAGGATGAGCCCCGAGGCGGTTTCCTTGTGGATGAACTCCTCGAACGGCGTGACGATGCGATCAAACGCCTTTTCCCAGGGCTGAAAGTTGGCGTGCTTTTGCTCCATCGCCTGTTCTCCGTCTGTGCGCGTCTTGGGCGCGCCGTTTCAATAAGTATCTCGCGCGCGGTTGGTGCCGCCGCTGGGTGGGACCAGGGCGTAGGCGCGCTTGGACACGCGCTGGGTGACCGGTTGTCCGGCGTAGATTTCCTTGGCCGCCTCGATCATCACCACCCCGCCGAACGCCGGGAAGACGCGCCGGCCGACCTGTTCCCATGCGGCCGCGCCGCCCAGGATCAGCCGCGCGCCCGACGGTGGCGCATACAGCGCGATTTCCGTGCGCACCGGGGTGTACATGGTGTCGCGCAACAGGCGGGACAATTGCTTGGGCGAATAGGGCTGGCCGTGGGCGAAGGGACTGGCTTCCATGCGCGCCCAGATGCCGCGCCGGTTGGGCGCGACGATCAACACGCGTCCGCTGTCGGACAGCACCCGCCACACCTCGCGCAGCATGTGGCGCAGCTGTTCGGCGCATTCGATGGAATGGACCATCAACACCCGGTCCATGGACAGGTCGGCGAACGGCAGCTCGCCCTCGTCCACCAAGGTGGTGAGGCCGGGCTCCCCCGGCGGCCAGTGCAGCACGCCCTGGCGCGCGGGCATGGCGGCGATGGTGCGGTGCGCCTCGCCCTTGAACAGTCCGAGATACGGCGTGGTGTAGCCGACGCCCAGCATGTCCAGACCCGACACGTCCGGCCAGATCTCGCGAATGCCCTGGAGAATCATGCGGTTCGCCATGCCGCCCAGGGGCGTGGCGTAAAATTCCCGCAAATCGACCGCATCTATCCACATGGGCGGGAGTGTAGCAGACTGCGCCAAGCGGTGCTAACGTCTAGGCAGGGACCAACGAGGGGGGAGATCGAACCCATGCGGGATCTGGACATCCGGCTGGTGCCGGTTTTGAACGACAATTACGTCCACCTGATCCACGACACGGCGACCGGCAAGACCGCCTGCGTCGATCCGGCGACGGACGCCCCGGTGATCGCGGCGGCGCGGGACTGGGGGTGGGAGATTTCCCACATCCTCGTCACCCATCCCCATTACGACCACACCGACGGGGTGCCCGCGATCCTCGACGCCTTTCCGGGCGCGGCGGTGTATGGCAGCCGTCACGATCTCGGCATCATTCCCAAGTGCGACCATGGCGTGATTGATGGCGACGTGATCGACGTCGGCGCCGCCCGCGCCACGGTCCTGGACGTACCCGGCCACACCGTCCATCACGTCGCCTACCACTTCGCGGACGCCCACGCGGTGTTCGTCGGCGACACGCTGTTTTCGCTGGGCTGCGGGCGGCTGTTCGGCGGCACGGCGGAGCAGATGTGGGCCAGCCTCAAAAAGCTGCGCGCCCTGCCCGGCCGCACCCGGGTCTATCCCGCCCACGAATACACCAACGCCAACGCCGACTTCGCACTGACGGTGGATCCGGACAACCCGGATCTCCAGGCCCGAGCCGACGCCGTTCTCAAGCTCCGCGAAGCGGGCGAGCCCACCATTCCCGTGGCCATGGACATGGAGGCCCGCACCAATCCGTTTTTGCGTTGCGACGTTCCCTCGTTCATGGCTCACTTGGGCATGGGGGACGGCGACCCCGCCAAAGTATTCGCCGAATTGAGAAGCCGGAAGGACACGTTTTGATGAAGCTCTATACTTCGCTCACCTCGCCCTACGGGCGCAAATGCCGCATGGCCGCCATCCTCGCCGGGCTCGACCTGGACGTCGCCGAGGTCGATTACAAGGCTCCCGACTACCTCGCCATCAATCCCTTGGGCAAGGTCCCGGCGTTGCAGCGCGACGACGGCTCGCTGATGATCGATTCCAGCGTCATCGCGCAGATCGTCGCGGCGGCGGGCGACGAGGCCAAGGTCTATCCCGCGGACCGCGAGGCCCGCTGGCAGGCCCAGGGGTTGGAGGCGCTGGCCGACGGCGTCATCGACGCCGCCATTCTCGCGTGGCTGGAAATCAAGCGCCCGGACGGCGAACGCTCGTCCGCGTGGGAACAGAAACAGCTCGGCAAGATGCAGGCCGGTCTCGACGCCATCGAGCGCCAGGCCGCCGGATTCACGGGACGCACCGACATCGGCGTATTGGCGGTTCTGGCGTGCGTCGGCTGGATCGACCTGCGCGGCGTCGGCGAGGACTGGCGCACCAACCGCCCCAACCTCACGGCCTGGGTCGATTCGGTGTCGAACGAACCGTTCGTCACCCGAACCGCGCCACCGGCGGGGTAAGTCCCCATCTGCCGTCACCCCACTTGGTGGAGATGCACGTCGCGTTGCGGGAACGGGAACGAGATCCCCTCTGCGTCGAAGGTCTGCTTGATCGTCTTGGTCAGCGCGAACTTGACCGGCCAGTAATTGGAATTGTCGGCCCACACGCGCACCACCAGTTCGACCGCGTTGTCGCCCAGATTCGCCACTTCGACGAAGGGTTCCGGGTCCTTGTGGATGCGCTCGTCGGCAGCCGCGATGCGCTTGATCACGGCCTGGGCTTTGTCGATGTCGTCACCGTAGCCGATGCCGATGACCAGATCCACGCGGCGCTTGGAATGGTGGCTGAAGTTGCGGATCGCCGCGCCCCACAGCTGCGAATTCGGCACCACGATGTGGATGTTGTCGCCGGTCGCCATGTCGGTGGTGAACAGCCCCGTGGCCTTGATGGAGCCGGCGTGGCCCGCGCCTTCGATGTAGTCGCCGACCTTGAACGGACGGAACAATAGCAGCATCACCCCGGCGGCGACGTTGCTAAGCGTGCCCTGCAACGCCAAACCGATGGCCAAGCCCGCGGCGCCGATGACGGCGACGAAGCTGGTGGTTTCCACCCCGAAGCGGTTCAGAACCGCCACCACGGTGAACACCAAGATGACGTACTTGACCAGCGACGAGAAGAAGCTTTGCAGCATCTCGTCCACGGCCTTGACCCTGCCCAGGCCCTTGGCGGTGGCGCTTTTCGCCCACCCGGCGGCGGTCCAGCCGAGGATCAGGATGAGGATCGCGCCCAGCACGTCAAGGCCGTAGGTGGTGACCGCCCCGATCAACTGATCGATGACTTCCTGGACGTATTCGGCGATTTGTTCGGGTGTCTGTTCCATGGCGCAATCCTATCAATCAGTGGGGCACGTCGCGCACGACGCGAAACCCGATTCCGTAGCTGCGAACCCGGGCGTCGTTCTTGAACCGCCACGCGGACGCAAGGTTTTTGGAAAAATAATACCACGACCCGCTGCGCACCACGCGCGAGTTGCAGTCGCCGTCGATGCGGGGCGATCCGTCGGCGGGCGCGCCCTTGTGCGACGGGTTCCAGCAATCCGCCACCCATTCCCAGACGTTGCCGTGCACGTTGTACAGGCCCCAGGGGTTGGGTTCGAAACTGTCCACCGGTTCGGTCTGGTGGCTGATGGTTTCGCCACAATCGCGGCAATTGGCCTTGCCCTTGCCGACCTCGTCGCCCCACCAGTAGTTGCCGTCGGTGCCGGCGCGGGCCGCGTACTCCCATTCCGCCTCGCTGGGCAGGCGATAGGTCTGCCCCGTCAGCTTGCTGAGCCACTGGGTGTATTCGACCGCGTCGGCCCAGGTGACGTTGATCACCGGACGGTTTTCCCGTCCCCAGTCGTGATCGTCGGGAAGGGCGCCGCCGCAGCGTCCGGCCTCGACGCAGGCTTTCCATTCGTCGAAGGTCACTTCGTGCACGCCGATGGCGAAGGGGCGTTTGATGGTCACCGGATGGGCCGGGCCTTCGTATTTCTTGGCCTCGTCGGAACCCATGGTGAAGGTCCCGGGCTGGACCAGGGTCATCAGCGGACAGGCGTCGCAATCCTGGAACGTAAAGGGCTTGGCGGCGTCCTGGGCGCGCGCGGGAACGGCGAACAGCAAAACCGCGATCAGAAAAACGAAGGGCGAGAATCTCATCGTCATGAACGAAATGTAGCGGCACACGCGATCAATCGTCCAGCCCCTCGTTTTTGCGCGCGATCCGGACATTGCGCATCATTCCGGCCCATCCCGCACGCTTCACGGGACTTTGACGGAACAGTTCGCGAAATCCGTCTTCGTCCAACCCGGCCAAATCGCTTAGACGCGGGGCGGTCAACTCCGCACGGGGCGCGAACCAGGGCTCGTGATGGGGTCGGGTGAACTTGGTCCACGGACACGCCGCCAGGCACGCGTCGCAGCCGTACACCCGGTTGCCCATGCTGGCGGCCAGATCCGGATCGATCTCGCCCTTGTATTCGATGGTGAGATAGCTGATGCACCTGCGCGCGTCCATGCGGTAGGGCTCCAGCGCCCCAGTGGGGCACGCGTCCAGGCACGCCGTGCATCGTCCGCAATGGTCCGGCTCGGGCGGGTCGGGCTCAAGCTCCAGGGTGGTGAACACTTCCCCCAGAACCAGCCAGGGGCCGAATTCGCGGCTCACCACGTTGGTGTGCTTGCCTTGCCAACCGATTCCGGCCAACTGCGCCAACGGTTTTTCCAGCACCGGGGCGGTATCGACGAACACCTTCAACTCGCACCCGAATTCCGCCGCCATCCAGCGCCCCAAAGCCTTGAGCCGCTTTTTCACCAGATCATGGTAGTCGCGGTTCTGGGCGTAGGCGGAAATGGTCGCGCGGTCCGGCGGGTTGGGCGCGGGCGTTTTGGGCGGGCCGTAATTGACCCCCAGCACCACCACGCTGTTCGCATCCGGCCACAGCCCGTCTGGGCTGGCGCGTTGTTCCTGGCGGGTTTCCATCCACGCCATGGTCCCGTGCCGGCCTTCGTCGACGAAGCGTTTCAGGTTCTCGCCGTGCACCGCGTCCAAATGGGCGGGCGCGAAGCCGACGGCGTCGAAGCCCAGATCCAGGGCCATGCGGCGAATGGCGGTTTTCGGGTCGGGGGAAGCGGTCATGGGTTGCCTGCGGGTCAAAACACGGCTAAATCCTGGGCCAAACTCGGCCCCTAAGCAAGTGGAGTGCGCCGTGAGCGAGACCGCCGCCGCCAAAAACGCCGTCGTTCTGTTGAGCGGCGGGCTGGATTCCACCACCACCGTCGCCATCGCCCAGGCGGCGGGCTTCACCGTGCACGCGCTGAGCTTCCGCTACGGCCAGCGCCATTCGTTCGAGTTGCACTGCGCCCAGCGCATCGCCGAGGCCGCCGGGGTGGCGCGCCACGTGATCTTGGATCTGGACCTGTCGCAGTTCGGCGGCTCGGCGCTCACCGCCGACATCCCCGTTCCGAAAGACCGCAACCAGGCGGAAATGGAAGGCGCCATCCCCGTCACATACGTGCCCGCGCGCAACACGGTGTTCTTGTCGTGCGCGCTGGGCTGGGCCGAAACGCTGAACACCGGCGACATCTTCATCGGCGTCAACGCGGTCGATTATTCCGGCTATCCCGATTGCCGCCCGGCCTATATGCAGGCGTTCCAACGGATGGCCAATCTGGCCACCAAGGGCGGCGTGGAAGGCAAGCTGCCGGTCACCATCCACACCCCTCTGATCGATCTCACCAAGGCCGAAATCATCCGGCGCGGCGTCGAGTTGGGCGTGGACTACGGCCTCACCGTCAGCTGTTACGACCCCGACGCCCTGGGCCGCGCGTGCGGCCATTGCGACGCCTGCCAGCTGCGTCTTCGCGGGTTTCGCGAAGCCGGCCTCAAGGACCCCATCATCTACCAGGAAGACCAGAACCGATGAGCTACGCCGTCCACGAGATCTTTTATTCCTTACAGGGCGAGGGCGCCAACGCCGGGCGCGCGGCGGTGTTCTGCCGGTTTGCGGGCTGCAATCTGTGGTCCGGGCGCGAAGAGGACCGCGCCACGGCCGAGTGCGATTTTTGCGACACCCAGTTCGTCGGAACGGGGGGCGACGGCGGCGATCTCTTCCCCGACGCGCAGAGCCTTGCCGACGCGCTGTATGCGTTGTGGCCGCGGGGCGCCGGCGGCCGGCCGCTGGTGATCCTCACCGGGGGCGAACCGGCGTTGCAGGCCGACGCGGCGCTGATCGACACCTTGAAATCCAAGGGCTTTGAAATCGCCGTGGAAACCAACGGCACCCGCGCATTGCCGCCGGGGATCGACTGGATCTGCGTTTCCCCCAAGGGCCACGCCGACCTGGCCGTCACGGCGGGCGACGAACTGAAGCTGGTCTATCCGCAAAAGGGCGTCGATCCGGACCGCTTCACGGGCCTCGATTTCCGCCATTTCTTTCTTCAGCCCAAGGCCGGGGCGGAGGAAAAGCAGAACGCGCTGATGGCGATGGATTATTGCCGCCACCATGCGCGCTGGCGTCTCGGCCTGCAAATCCATAAACTGCTGGGCATCCGCTGAAGGAACCGGACATGGACATCTACAAGATCTTCACCTTCGAAGCCGCCCACCGCCTGCCCAACGTGCCGGAAGGCCACAAATGCGCGCGGCTGCACGGCCATTCGTTCGAGGTCACGCTGACCGTCTCCGGCCCGGTGGACGACCACCTGGGCTGGGTGGTGGACTTCGCCGACGTCAAGGGCGCGTTCAAGCCCTACCTCAATCAGTTGGACCATTACTATCTCAACGATATCGAAGGCCTGGAAAACCCGACCAGCGAAAACATCGCGCGCTGGATCTGGACCAAGGTCAAGCCGGGCCTTCCGGGCCTGTCCCAGGTCGCGGTCAAGGAAACCTGCACGGCGGGATGCGTCTACCGGGGCGAAGACGCCGCCTAAACACGGGGTTACGCCGCGCCGATCAGGCGGAAAGATCCTCGCCCGCCAGCGCGCGTTTGATCAGCGCCTGCGTTTCATCGATGCCGTAGAGCGCGATGAAGCTGCCCATGCGCGGGCCTTGGTCCTGGCCCAGCAGCACCTCGTAGCAGGCCTTGAACCAGTCGCGCAGGTTGTCGAACCCGTGGCGCTTGCCGACCTCGTAGACCTCGGTCTGGATGGCCTCGGCCTCGGTCGCCGGATCCATCGCGGCCAACGCCCCCTTGAGGTCGTCCAGCGCCGCGCGTTCCTGGTCGGTCGGCGCGCGGTAGCTCTTGTTCGGCTTCACGAAGTCGGCGTAGTAGTTGATGGCGTAGCCCACCAGCTTATCCAGGATCGGCGAGTTTTCCGGCGTGGCGTCGGGACGGTAGCGGGTGATGAAGTGCCACAGCACCGCCTTGTCGTCGGAATGGCACACGCTGGCCAGGTTCAAAAGAATGTTGAAGCTGAGCCCTTCCCCTTCCGGCGCCGGCGGCTGACCGCCATGGATGTGCCAGACCGGGTTGTTGATCTGGTCCTTTTCCTCCTGCCCCGCAAATCCGCCCAGGTGCGAGAGATACTCGTCCACGGTCTTCGGGATCACGTCGAAGAACAGCCGCTTCGCGGTCTTGGGCTTTTGGAACATGAACAACGACAGGCTTTCCGGCGTGGCGTAGCGCAGCCACTCTTCCATGCTCAGCCCGTTGCCCTTGGACTTGGAGATCTTCTCGCCCTTTTCGTCCAGAAACAGCTCGTAGGTCAGGTTCAACGGCGGCGTTCCGCCCAGCGCCCGGCAGATGCGGCTGGACAGGCGCACGCTGTCGATCAGGTCCTTGCCGGACATTTCGTAGTCCACGTTCAGCGCGGTCCAGCGGCCCGCCCAGTCGGCCTTCCATTGCAGCTTGCAATGCCCGCCCGTCACCGGCGTTTCGACCAGCGATCCGTCCTCGTCGCGATACACGATGGCGCCGTCCTGGGGCTTGGTTTCCACCACCGGAACCTGCAACACACGGCCGGTCTTGGCGCACACCGGCAGGAACGGCGAATAGGTGGCGCGGCGTTCCTCGCCCAGCGTCGGCAGGATGATTTCCAGAACCTTTTCGTGGTGCTGAAGAACCTTCAGCAGCGTCTCGTCCAGGCGTCCGGCCTTGTATTCCTGGGTCGCGGACTTGAATTCGTACTGGAAGCCGAATTCGTCCAGGAACGCGCACAGCCGCGCGTTGTTGTGATGCGCGAAGCTTTCATGGGTGCCGAACGGATCGGGAATGTTGGTCAGCGGCTTGCCCAGATGCTGGGACACCATGTCCTTGTTGGGGATGTTGTCGGGAACCTTGCGCAGCCCGTCCATGTCGTCGGAAAACGCGAACAGGCGCGTCGGCATGCCGGTCAACAGTTCGAACGCGTGGCGCACCATCGAGGTGCGCGCCACCTCGCCGAACGTGCCGATGTGCGGCAGGCCCGACGGCCCGTAGCCGGTTTCGAACAGCACGTAGCCTTTTTCCGGAACCTTGCCGCCCAGGTGCTGAACCAGGGAGCGGGCCTCGGCGAACGGCCAGGCGTTGGCGTGCTGGGCCAGTTCGTGGGCGTGGGAGCTTTCGCTTTCGGGCTGGTAGGGCATGGATGGCGCTCGCGTTGTATCAGGGGGGGCCGAAGGGGGCAAAGTATGGGCTGGCGGGCGCGCCGTCAATGCCTTCCGCCGATGGCCCCGGCCAGGACGTCCACCACCCGCGCCACGTCGTCGTCGGACATGGCGGGGAACAGCGGCAGGCTCAGGCAGCGCCGGTAATAGTCCCACGCGCCGGGCAGGTGCAGATTGGGGTCGAGACGGCGGTAGTAGGGCTGCAGATGCACCGGCAGGTAATGCACCTGGGTTCCGACGCCGCGTTCGCGCATGGCCGTCATCACGCGGGCGCGCTCCGTGCCCAAGGCCTGGAAATCGACCAACACGACATAAAGGTGCCAGCCCGGACGGCAGCCCGCGCGCCGGCCCAGCGGGCGAACGTGCTCCAGCCCCGCGTCCGCCAGCAGACGGTCGTACAGCGCCACCAGTTCGGCGCGCCGCTCGACGAAGCGGTCGAGCTTCGCCAATTGGGTGAGCCCGAGCGCGCACTGCATGTCGGTGATGCGGTAGTTGAACCCCACCTCGGCCATTTCGTAGTACCAGGGATTGCCCGCACCGGCGCCGTCGAACGCCAGGTCGGCGTTGAGAAACGCAGCCTCGTCCCGCACCATGCCGTGACCGCGCAGCAGCCGCATGCGTTCGGCAAAATGGTCGTCGTTGGTGGTGATCACGCCACCTTCCCCGGTGGTGATGGTCTTGACGGGATGCAGCGAAAACACCGCCATGGCGCCGTGCGGAGACGCCCCGACGCGATGGCCATCTTCATACGATCCGCCGGTGGCGTGGCACGCGTCCTCGATGACCTTGAGCCCGCACTCCGCCGCCACGGCCCCGATCCCGGCCATGTCCGCGGGTTGCCCGGCCAGATGCACCGGCAAAATGGCCTTGGCCGCGCCGCCAGCGCGCGCCAGCGCGTCGCGCAGCGTATCTGGGGTCATCAGCGCGGTTTCGGGATCGACGTCGGCGAACACCACCCGGACCCCTTCATAGACGGCGGCGTTGGCGGTGGCCAGAAACGTCACCGTGGGCACGATCACCGTATCGCCGGGCCCCAGACCGAGCGCCTTGATCGTCAGGTGCAGGGCCGTGGTGCCGTTGGAACACGCCACCGCGTGGCGCGCGCCGACGTGCCGGGCAAAGGCGGTCTCGAACGCATCCACCGCCGGGCCGCTGGTCAGAAAATCGCCCTTAAGCACGCCCACCACGGCGGCGATGTCGTCGTCTTCGATCCACTGGCGGCCATAGGGCAGGAAGGGCTTGGCGTCCGTCATGTCAGGATTGTCTTTGTTCCAGGGCGCGGGACAGTTCCGGCAACGCGTCGAACAGGTCCGCCACCAGGCCGTAGTCCGCGACCTTGAAGATGGGGGCCTCCGGATCCTTGTTGATGGCGACGATAACGCGGGAATCCTTCATTCCGGCCAAGTGCTGAATGGCCCCGGAAATGCCCACCGCCAAATAAAAGTCCGGCGCGACCACCTTGCCGGTCTGGCCGACCTGCCAGTCGTTGGGGGCGTAGCCCGCGTCCACGGCGGCGCGCGACGCGCCCACCGCCGCGCCCAGGATGTCGGCGACATGTTCCAATAGGCGGAAGTTTTCGGCCCCGCCCACGCCGCGCCCGCCGGACACCACGATGGTGGCATCGGACAGTTCGGGCCGGTCGCTTTCCGAACGCCACGCCTCGACGAACGTCGCGCCGCCCGGCCGGACACCCGGATCGACGGTTTCGACCGGCGCCACATTGCCCCCCGCGACCTCGTGCGGAAAGGCGCTGGCGCGGACCGTCAGCACGGTCTTGGCGTCCTTGACCCGCACGGTGGCGATGGCGTTGCCTGCGTAGATGGGGCGCTTGAAGGTGTCCGGCCCCACGACGGCGCACACGTCCGACAGGGGCTGCACGTCCAACAGTGCCGCCATGCGCGGCATGACGGACTTGCCCACGGCAGTGGCCGGGGCCAGGAACGCATCG
>JADGBG010000060.1 GCA_015231605.1 Alphaproteobacteria bacterium
GACGTCGCGCGTCTGGCCCGCGTGGTGGTGGATCCGCACTCCCCCCTGTCGTTCACGAATGCCTTGCCATTTCCGGTCGTAAGGTTTAAATGGTATGGGTACAAGCAGGAATGCTTCTAACTAGCATAAAGCTGGAATTATAAAAATTATCAATGTCATTAACGAGAGTGGAAACGGGAATTATCAGATGAACAGCCGCCTTCAAAGCCGCAACGTCACCGTGAACGGTCATCGCACCAGCCTCCGTCTGGAACAGGACGTGTGGGAAGCCTTGGAAGAGATTTGCGACCGTGAAAATCTGAGCGTGCACCAAGTGTGCTCGCTGGTCGAAGACCGCCGCGCGGGATCCAGCCGGACCGCCGCCGTGCGCGCCTTCATTTTGCGCTATTTCCGCGAAGCGGCCTCGGACACGGGCCACGTGCGCGCCGGCCACGGCAAGATGGCCGCGGTCGTCTCCGCCAAGAAGACCGCCCGCGCCGGCGCCGGCGCCGAAATGAACTGAGCGCAACACCGCAATACGCCCTCGTTCGGGGCGTCAGGTCATGAACAAACGCCTTTCGCCCGGAACCGTCAGACGGTTTCGGGCGCGAAGGCGTTTTCGCATTCGGCGGCCATGTAGGCGTTGATTTCGTCCCGCGCGCTCAACAGCAAATCCCGCATGGACACCATGGCGATGGGCTTGCCGTCCGTGTCGGTCACGGGCAGATGGCGGATGCCGCGCCCCAGCATCAGTTCGATGGCGTCCTGGCACGAATCGGACGCGCGCAGCGTTTCGGGCCGTTCCGACATGATGTCTTCGACAGCGGTGGCGCGGGGGTCGAAGCCCTGGGCCAGCACCCGGATCAGCATGTCGCGCTCGCTGACCATGCCCACCACCGCCCCGTCGGCGTTCACCACCACGAGGGCCGAGACGTTGTTTTCGGCCATCCCCTCGACGGCGTCCTGAACGGAGGCGTCCGGCCGCACAACCGCCACCGCCTGTTCTCTGACCACGCCGGGAATGATGCGCCGTTTCATCGCGGACCTCGCCTTGCCTTAAGCCTCGTCCCCGCCAGGACCGCTGGGCGGCGTGATGCGCAGCGAGCGGATCTGGTGGTGGTGACGACGCAGAATTTCGAATTTGAAGCCATGGAAGCGGAACACCTGCCCCACGTCCGGAATGCGCCGGGATTCGTGCAGGACCAGCCCCGCGATGGTCGAGGCCTCGGCATCGGGCAGGTTCCAGTTGAACTGACGGTTGAGGTCGCGGATGGTGACGTCGCCCTGCGCCGTCACCGTGCCGTCGCCGTTGGTCTCCACGCCCGCGACGGTTTCGTCGGTTTCGTCGTCGATGTCGCCGACGATTTCCTCGATCACGTCTTCCAGGGTGACGATGCCGAGCAGGCTGCCGTATTCGTCGACCACCATGGCGAAATGTTCGCGCCGTTCGCGGAACGCCTGAAGCTGGTCCAACAGCGGCGTATATTCCGGCACGAACCACGGCTGGGCGGCCACGGTCATGATGTCGAGCGCGTTGAAAACATCCGGGTTGGCGGCGTGGGCGCGCACTTCGCGCAGCAACGCCTTGGCGTGCAGCACGCCCACCACGTTGTCGGGATCTTCCCGCCACAACGGCACGCGCGAATACGGGCATTCCAGAACCTGGGTGATGATCTGTTCCGGCGGGTCGTCGGCGTTGATGGCGGTGACGGACTTGCGGTGCGTCATGATCTCGCCCACCTGGACGTCGCGGAGGTCCAGGACGCTGCGCATCATCACGCCGGACTCCTTCTCCCCGCCTTCCGCCTGGGTGGTGTGCAGTTCGATCGCGCCCCGCAGTTCCTCGGTCGAGGAATGCAGCGCGTCGGTGGCGTGCGGATCGACCCCGAACAGACGCAACAGCAACCCGACGATGACGTTGATGGTGACGACGAACGGGGTCAGCACGATGACGATGGCGTTGATCAGCGGGGCGACGGCCAGCGCCGCGCGGTTGGCGTGGCGGATGGCGTAGGTCTTGGGCAGGATTTCCGAGAAGATCAGCACCAGGAGCGTCATCCCCACGGTCGCCAGGGCCACGCCCGCTTCGCCGAACAGGGTCATCAACAGGCTGGTGGCGAGCGCGCTGGCCAGGATGTTGACCAGGTTGTTGCCGAGCAGGATCGAACCGATCAGCTTTTCCTTTTTGTGCAAAAGGCGGTTGATCAAGCTGGCGCGCACGTTGCCGCTCTTTTCCATCTGATGCATCAGCGGGCGCGACGCCGCCGTCAACGCCGTTTCGGAGCCCGAGAAGAATGCCGACAGAATCAGCAGAACCAGAATGGAGGCGGCGATGTAGATCATCGGGACCGCTCCAGCCAATCGTCGAGCAACGCGCGCACCGCGTCCGGATCGACATCGCGGGTGATGAAGGACTTGCCGATGCCGCGCGCCAGGATGAAGGTCATGGTTCCGGCCTCGACCTTCTTGTCGCGGCTCATGTGGTCGAGCAGCCCGTCCGCCGTCCAGTCCGCCGCGCCGAGAGCCGAGAAATCAGCCGGCAGCCCCACGGCGGCCATGTGCCGGACCATGCGCTCGGCGTCCTGGCCGGGGCACAGGCCAATGCGCCGGGACAGATCGAACGCCATCGCCATGCCGATGGCCACCGCCTCGCCGTGCAGCAGTGCGTCGCCATAACCGGTTTCCGCTTCCAGCGCGTGGCCGAAGGTGTGGCCAAGGTTGAGCAGGGCGCGGGCGCCGTGTTCGCGTTCGTCCGAAGCCACCACACGGGCCTTGGCGGCGCAGCTGGTGAGCACGGCGCGCCGGCGTTTGTCCATGTCGCCGTCGATCAGGTCCGCGCCGTTGGCTTCCAGCCAGTCGTAGAAGTCCGGATCGTCGATGAGGCCGTATTTCACCACCTCGGCGTAGCCCGCCAGAAGCTGGCGGCGATCCAGCGTGTTCAGCGCGCCGGTGTCGGCCAGTACCAGACGCGGTTGGTAGAACGCGCCCACCAGGTTTTTTCCCCAGCGCGTGTTGATGCCGGTCTTGCCGCCGACCGAACTGTCGACCTGGCTGAGCAGCGTGGTGGGCGCCTGGATGAATGGCATGCCGCGCAAGGTCACGGCCGCGGTGAAGCCCACCAGATCGCCGATCACGCCGCCGCCCAGCGCGATCAGGGTGGTGGAGCGCTCGACGCGCATTTCCAACAGACGCTCGATCAGGGTTTCCAATTGGGAAAAGCTCTTGGTCTGTTCGCCCGCCGGCAGCGTGACCGAAGCCACCTCCACGCCCGCGGCCGCCAGAGACGCCGTCAGCGGGTCGAGATAATGCGGCGCGACGTTCTCGTCGGTGATCACCACCGCGCGCGGGCGCTTGAGCAGCGGCGCGATGTATGCGCCCGCGTTCGCGATCAGATCCTGGCCGACGACGATGTCGTAGCCGCGCTCGCCCAATTCGACGCGGAGCGTTTCGGTGGCGGGGCTGGGGGGCTGGGTCATGGTTGTGTTCCGTCTTTCAAGTGGCGCTTGAGGGCCGTCACGATGCGGCCCACCGCGCCTTGCAGGGTTTCGGTGTCGGTGTTCAGCACGATGTCGGCTTGACCGTATACGGGATAGCGTTCCTGGATCAGCTTTTCCAGTGTCTTTCGGGGATCCCCCGTGCGCAACAGCGGCCGGCCGCCGCGCCGCGCCGTGCGCTCCGCCAGGGTGTCCAGCCCGGCCTTCAGCCACACCGTGATGGTGTTGCAGAGCAGCTTGGCGCGGAGTTCGTCGTTCATGAACACGCCGCCGCCGGTCGCCAGCACCATCGGCCCCTCGGTGATCAGGCGATCCATGACCCGTTTTTCCCCGGCGCGGAACTCGGCTTCGCCGTAGAGTTCGAAGATGTCCTCGATGGAACAGCCCGCCGCCTTCATGATCTCGTCGTCCGAATCGAGGAACTCCACCTTCAGCCGTTTTGCCAGACGGCGGCCCCCCGTGCTTTTCCCCGCGCCCATCAGGCCGATGAGGACGACCGGTCGATCGAGCGGGATCTGGGTGGACAAGATATTGTTCTCCAACACATTTTTGGCGATGAACGGAGGTGGAACAGGCGTCCCGGCGGGTGTGCGCGGAGCGCAAATCACGCCTAAATGCCGCCACAGTCTGTACTTACCGTGCAAAACCTAGCATAACGCACTGGAACCGCAAGAAAACGTGGAAGGTGGTCGTTCGACATGAAAAAAACGCCCGTGGTCCTTTTGGTGTTGGTGGCGGCGCTCGTCGCCGGTGGCGTCGGCGTGCTTGCAACCTGGGACATTCCGGCCCCCGTCGCCCAAGTGGAAAAGGTGCTTCCGGATGAGCGCTTCCCGCGTTAAGGCCGCCGCCATCGCCGCCGCGTTGGCCGTGGCGCTGCCCGCCGCCGCCCAGGACGGCCCTCTCGAATTGCGCCCGCCGGTTCGTCTGGAGCCGCCCCGCGTTGGTGGGTCGGTCGCGCCCGCGCCCGCGCCCGCGACCGCTTCTCCGGCCCTGCCGGAATCGGTGGCCGAACCCTCGTTCAAGCCCAGCGTGGTCGGCGCGCCGGGCGTGCGGATGGGGGATGGCGACATCCTGCCCGCGCCGGTCATGGGTGGCGCGGTGGAGGTACTGGGGCTGGAGGCCGTCAGTCCGGACGTCGCCGGGGCGTTGCGTCCCGACGAAGGCGGTTTCGGTCCCGACATGTGGGCCGGCACGGACCGCCGGGTGATCGATTCCGGATTGAACGCGCTTCCCGTGGCCCAGGGCTCGCCCGCCGGGCGCGATCTGATGCGCCGTCTGCTTCTGACCGGCGCTTCCGTTCCCGCCGGAGTAGAGCCGGGGGCGTTTATCGTCAAACGCGCCGAACTGCTGGCCGCCATGGGCGATTTCGCGGGCCTGCACGCGTTGCTCAAAGCGGCGCCGGGACGCGAAACCCTGCCGGAACTCGCCCGCATTGAAGCGGACGCGCGCTTGCTCACCAACGACGTCGCGCGGGCCTGCGCCCTGACGGCCCAGGAGGTGCGGGTGCGCCCCACGGCCTATTGGCAGAAACTGACGGTGTTCTGTCAGGCGCTCGACGGCGACGCCGCGGGGGTGTCGATGGGTTTGGCGTTGCTGGAGGAACTGGGTGTTCAAGACCCCATCTTCGCGCAAATGGCGGATGCGCTCGCCAATCACGGCAAGCCGCCCGTGGTGGAAAGCCTGCCCCGCCCGGATCCGTTGCATCTGGCGCTCGCCCGGGTGGTCAAGGCGACGTTGCCCGACGACGTGATCTCGTCCAACCGGCCCGGCGTGCTGCGCGCCATCGCCATCACCCCCAACGCATCGGTGGAGCTGCGCCTGGAAGCCGCCGAGCGGGCGGAAATGGCCGGGGCGCTGGACGTCGACGCGTTGCGCCAGCTGTTTGCCAGCATGCCGTTCACCGAAGACCAGTTGAAGGCTCCGCTGACCGAGGCGGCCAAACTCAGCGGCCCCATGAGCCGCGCGTTGCTGTACCGCGCGACCCTGTCGCAGACCGTTCCGGTGGCCCAGGCGGAAGCCGTCAAGCGGGCGCTGGAACTGGCGCGGGACGCGGGGCGCTACGCCTCGTCCGCGCGGGCGTTCCTGCCGCAGCTGACCCGGGTCGAACCGTCGCGGGACCTGATCTGGTTCGCCCCGGAAGTGATTCGCGCGCTGCTCGTCACGCGCAACCACCAACAGGCCGATCCCTGGTATCGGATGCTCAAGGACGCCGCTCCGCACGATCCGAACGCGGCCGCCCAACTCGCGGCCTTGATGCCGCTGGCCAAGCTCTCCGGTTTCGCCCAAGCGGAAGGGTGGGACGCCACCGGTCTGGAAAGCTGGTGGCAGGGGCTTGCCGGGCAACCCGGCCAGGACCCGGAAAGCGCGCGCGCCAAGGCCGCCGTGGCCGCGACCGTGTTTCAGGCGCTGGGCGACGAGGTCCCCGCCACCCTGTGGGCGGCGCTGTTGGACGGCCAGCCGGCATCCACCGTCGTGGCCCCGCATCCGTCGTTGTGGTTTCTGCTGGATACGGCGGCGGCCAATGGACGGCTCGGCGAAACGGTCCTGTTGGCGCTGTCCAGCCTGGGCGAAGGCGGGGCGGGCAAGGCCGCGCCCATGGTGCTGGACCGCGTGCTGCGCGATCTGGTCGTCGCCGGGCTGGAGAACGATGCTCGCGCACTGGCGCTGGAAGCGGCCGCGGCCGCCGGGATCTGAGCCCGGCCATGGGGCGGCACAGAAAACAGCCCGCCGAACCGTTGTCCGCGCCCGTCGAGACGTTCCTGGAAATGTTGGCGGTGGAACGCGGCGCGGCGCGCAACACGTTGGAGAGCTATCGCCGGGACCTGGAGGATTTTACCGGGTTTTGTTCGCGCAAGGCCTCTCGGACCGAGGACGCCGGGGCGGATCTGATCCGCCAATACCTCAAGGCCCTGGATGGGCGCGGCATGGCAGCCCGCACCCAGGCGCGGCGCCTGTCGGCGTTGCGCCAGTTCTACCGTTTCCTGTACGCCGAACGCATGCGCGACGACGACCCCACCACCGTCATCGACAGCCCCAAGACCGGCCGGGCGCTGCCCAAATACCTGTCTGAGGACGAGGTGGAACGGCTGCTGGACGCGGCCGCCGAGCGCGCCGGGGCCGACGGCAGGCGGCTGGTCGCGTTGATGGAGATCCTATACGCCACCGGCCTGCGCGTTACGGAACTGGTGGGGCTGCCGCTTCGCGCCTTGTCGCGGGACGGCCGGCTTCTGGTGGTGCGCGGCAAGGGAGGGAAGGAGCGCATCGTGCCGTTGTCCGAGCCTGCGTCCGACGCCATCCAGGCGTTCTTGGCGGTGCGGGGCGCGTTCCTGCCGGGCAAGGCGGATTCGCCCTATCTGTTTCCGTCCCGCGCGCGCCAGGGGTACCTGACCCGCGCGCGGTTCGCCCAATTGCTCAAGGAATTGTCGGTGGACGCCGGACTGGACCCGCGCCGGGTGTCACCGCACGTGCTGCGCCATTCCTTCGCCAGCCACCTTTTGGCCCACGGCGCGGATCTGCGCGCCTTGCAACAGATGTTGGGGCATGCCGACATCTCGACAACGCAGATCTACACCCACGTTCTGGACGAACGCCTCAAGCGTCTGGTGCAAAGCGCCCACCCGCTGGCCAAGGCCTGAGCCAAAATTGCCCACGGCGGGTGTTTTTTGCCCTTCTTTCGCCCGGATTGTCGTGCTAGAACGCGTTCATGCATCATTATCTCGATTTCGAAAAGTCCATCGCCGAACTCGAAGGCAAAATCGAGGAACTTCGCCATCTCACCGGGGACGGCGAGGTCAATATCGCCGACGAGGTCAGCAAGCTTCAGGACAAGCTGGAAAAACAGCTCAACCAGCTGTACGCCAAGCTGTCGCCGTGGCAAAAGGCCCAGGTGGCGCGCCACCCGGAACGGCCGCACGCGGTGGACTACATCAAGGCCTTGATCGAAGACTTCACCCCGCTGGCGGGCGACCGGCTGTTCGCCGAGGACGCCGCCGTGGTCGGCGGCCTGGGACGGTTTCGCGGCCAGTCCGTGATGGTGCTGGGCATCGAAAAGGGCAAGGACACCGAAACCCGCGTCAAGCACAACTTCGGCATGGCCATGCCCGAAGGCTACCGCAAGGCGCAGCGACTGATGCTGATGGCGGACCGTTTCCGCCTGCCGGTCATCACCTTCGTCGACACCTCGGGGGCGTATCCCGGCGCGGACGCCGAGGAACGCGGCCAGGCCGAAGCCATCGCCAAGGCCATCGAGGTCAGCTTCAAGCTGCGCGTGCCGTTCATTTCCGTGGTCATCGGCGAGGGCGGCTCGGGCGGCGCCATCGCGCTGGCGTCGGCCAATACCGTGCTGATGCTGGAACACTCCATCTATTCGGTGATTTCTCCGGAAGGCTGCGCCTCGATCCTGTGGCGCGACGGCTCCATGAACAAGGAAGCGGCCGAGGCGCTGCGCCTCACCGCCCAGGATCTGCTGGAGCTCAAGGTCGTCGACGCCGTGGTGCCCGAACCCATGGGCGGCGCGCACCGCAACCCGCGCGCGGCGATGATGGCTGTGGCCGACGAGATTTCCCGCCAGCTCGAAGCGCTGAAGCGCATGGACGGCGGCCAGCTCAAAACCAAGCGCCGCGAAAAATTCCTGGAAATGGGCCAGGTGGGCCTGGGCTGAGCTCCGTTCTTTTGGGATAAAAAAGCCCGCCGGGATGGCGGGCTTTTTTCATGGTTAGGCGTTATCCTCCACCGGCGGCGTCCAGCGCAGCACCGGCTTGCGGGCGGCGGTGGTTTCGTCGAGGCGGCGGCGCGGCGTCAGGCGCGGCGCGTCCTTGAAGAACTGCACGTCCCCGGCCTTGGCCCGTTCGGTCAACGCGCGCAGCGTCGCCACGTAGCCGTCCAGCGTTTCCTTGGATTCCGATTCCGTGGGTTCCATCAGCAACGCCCCGTGCACCACCAGCGGGAAATACATGGTCATGGGGTGGAAGCCCTCGTCGATCATCGCCTTGGCGAAGTCCAGCGTGGTGACGCCGGTGTCGTGCAGGAACGCGTCGTCGAACAGCACCTCGTGCATGCAGATGCCGTCGAACGGCACGCTCATCACGTCGCCGAGCCGGGCGCGCAGGTAGTTGGCGTTGAGCACCGCGTCGGTGGAGGACTGCAAGAGACCTTCCGCGCCGTGGCTCATCATGTAGACCAACGCGCGGATGAACACGCCCATCTGTCCGTGGAAGCCCTTGATGCGGCCGAACGGCTTTTCGCCTTCACCGGCGTCGGCCTGGCGTTCCACCAGGCGCAATCCCTTGGCGTCGTGGACGATATAGGGCACCGGGGCATAGGGGGCCAGCGCGTCCGACAGTACCGTCGGGCCCGCGCCGGGACCGCCGCCGCCGTGCGGCGTGGCGAAGGTCTTGTGCAGGTTCAGGTGCATGCAGTCGATGCCCAGATCGCCCGGCCGCACGCGCCCGACGATGGCGTTGAAGTTCGCGCCGTCGCAGTAGAAATAGCCGCCCGCCGCGTGCACCGCATCGGCGATGTCGAGGATTTCGGTTTCGAACAGGCCGCAGGTGTTGGGATTGGTGAGCATCACCCCCGCCACGTCCGGTCCCAACTTGGCCTTGAGCGCGGCCACGTCGACACGGCCCCGGTCATTGGCGGGGATGGAATCGACGCTGAAGCCGCACGCGGCGGCGGTGGCCGGGTTGGTGCCGTGGGCGCTGTCGGGGACCAGCACGCGGGTGCGGGTGGCGGCCTCGCCCCGGTCCTCGATCGCGGCCTTGATGGCCATCATCCCGCACAACTCGCCGTGCGCGCCGGCGGCCGGGCTCATGGCCACGGCGGGCATGCCGCACAGCGTCTTGATCCAGTGCGCCAGCGTGTCGACCAGTTCCAACGCGCCCTGCACGGTGGAAAACGGCTGCAACGGATGCAGGTCGCCCAGGCCGGCCATGCGCGCGGCCTTTTCGCCGAGCCGCGGGTTGTGCTTCATGGTGCAGGACCCCAGCGGATAAAAACCGGAATCGATGCCGTAGTTTTTCTGGCTCAAGCGCGTGTAGTGGCGCACCACCTGCGGTTCGGACAAGCCCGGCAGGCCGACCGGTCCTTGGCGGCGCATGCCGTTGAGGCGCGCGTCGGAAACCGGAACGTCGGGCAGGTCCACGCCGGTGCGTCCTTCGTGGTGCATTTCGAAGATCAGCGGTTCCGCGAATTCGAGGCCCCTGGAGCCGCTGACGGTCTGTGCGCCGGGGGCCTGGCTGCCGCCCATGGGAACGTTGGTGCGGCCTTGGGAAAAGTCGGTCATGACAGCACCTCTTGCAGGGCGTTGGCCAACGCGTCCATGTCCGCGCCGGTGTTGAGTTCGGTGACGGCCACCAGCATCAGGTCCTTGAGGTCCGTGCGTTCCGGCAACAGGCGCGACACCGGCACGCCGCCCAGGATGCCGCGTTCCGCCAGGGCGTCGGCGACGTCCATGGCGGGCTTGGACAGGCGCACGGTGAATTCGTTGAAGAAGCTTTCGTTGAGCACCTCGACCCCCGGCACGGTGGTGAGGCGGTCGGCCAGGGCGCGGGCATTGGCGTGGTTGATGCGCGCAAGACGGCCCAGACCTTCCTCGCCCAACAGCGCGGCGTGGATGGAAAACGCCAGCGCGCACAGGCCCGAGTTGGTGCAGATGTTCGACGTCGCCTTTTCGCGGCGGATGTGCTGTTCGCGGGTGGACAGGGTCAGCACCCAACCGCGTTGTCCCTCGACGTCGAGCGTTTGGCCCGCGACGCGGCCGGGCATCTGGCGCACCAGGGACGCGCGGGTGGCGAACAGGCCGACGTAAGGACCGCCGAAGCCAAGCGGATTGCCCAGCGACTGTCCCTCGGCCGCGACGATATCGGCGCCCTGTGCGCCAGGGGATTCGAGAAGCCCCAGCGACAGGATTTCGGTGGTGACGGCCACCAGCAGCGCGCCGCGGGCGTGGGCGGCCTCGGCGATCGGCCGCAAATCAATGATGCGGCCGAACACGTCCGGAGTCTGAACCACCACGCAGGCGGTGTTGTCGTCGATCAGGTCGATGACGCTGGCGGCGAAGGCCGGATGGCTGGGGTCGCTGTCCGGCCCCACCAGATCGAAGCCGATGAAATGCGCGCTGGTCGCGGTGACGTCGCGGTAGTGGGGATGCAACCCGCCCGCCAGAACCGCGCGGTGGCGGCGCGTCACGCGGCCCGCCATCAGCACCGCCTCGGCGCACGCGGTCGCGCCGTCGTACATGGACGCATTGGCCACTTCCATTCCCGTCAGCATCGCCACCTGGGTCTGGAATTCGAACAGCATCTGCAACGTGCCCTGGGAGATTTCGGGCTGGTACGGCGTATACGCGGTGAGAAATTCGCCGCGCTGGATCATGGCGTCCACGGTGGCCGGGATGTGATGGCGGTACGCCCCCGCGCCCAGGAAGCTGGGCGCCTTGGCGGACGAGAGGTTCTTCGCCGCCAGAGCCGCAATGGCGCGTTCGACCTCCATCTCGCCTTGCGGACCGGGCAGGTCCACCGGCTGAGAGAGAAGGGCCGAACGGGGCACGTCGGCGTACAGATCGGCATCCGTTTCGATGCCGATAACCGCGCGCATTTTGGCGCGGTCCACATCGGTGAGCGGCAGATATCGCATCGCCATAAATCCCGGCTGGGGTTGAAAGGGGCGCGGACTTAGTCCAGGCCGTCGACGTAAGCCTTGTAGGCGTCCGCGTCCATCATGGCGTCCAGTTCGGACGGGTCCGACAGGGTCATCTTGAAGAACCAGCCGCTCCCGGCCGGGTCGCCGCTGACGGTGGACGGATCGTCGGCGATGGCCGAATTGCCCTCGGTGACTTCGCCGGACACGGGGGCGTAAACCTCGGACGCGGCCTTGACCGATTCCACCACGGCGGCCTCGTCGCCCTTGGACAGCGTGCGGCCCGCCTCGGGAACCTCGACGAACACCAGATCGCCCAGCTGCGCCAGGGCGTAGTCGGTGATGCCGACGGTGGCGGTGTCGCCGGCGACGGCGATCCATTCGTGGTCTTGGGTGTATTTGACGCTCATGACGGTTCTCCCGTGGATTTCAAATTCAGTTGGTTTTGTAGCTTTTTTCGGTGAACGGCATGGCGACGACCTTGGCCGTCAGCGGCTTGCCGCGCACGATCAGGATGACCGGTGCGCCGGGTTTGGCGAACGCGGTCTTGACGTAGCCCATGGCGATGGGGCCGTTCACGCTGGGGCCGAAGCCGCCGCTGGTGACCGTGCCGATGACGGTGCCGTCCGTATCCTGAACTTCCGTGCCTTCGCGCGCGGGCGCGCGGCCGTCGGGAAGGATGCCGACGCGCAGCCGCTCGGTCCCGTTCGCGAGTTGGCCGAGGATCACGTCCGCCCCGGGGAAGCCCCCGGTTTCGCGACGGCGCTTGTTTACCACCCATTTGAGATCCGCCTCGATGGGGGTGGTGGCGGTGTCGATGTCGTGGCCGTACAGGCACAGTCCCGCTTCCAGGCGCAAGCTGTCGCGCGCGCCCAGCCCCGCGGGTTCGACTTCCGGCTGGTCCAGCAGTACGCGCGCCAGCTCCTCCGCGCGCCCGGCGGGGACGGAAATCTCGAACCCGTCCTCTCCGGTGTAGCCCGACCGGGTGGCGAAACAGGGGATGTCCGCGATGTCGACTTCGCGAAACGTCATGAAGGTCATGTCCGCCGTCGCCGGGGCCAGACGCGCCAGCACCGCGCCGGCTTTGGGGCCTTGCAACGCCAACAGCGCGCGGTCCGCCAGAATGTCCAGCGTTGCGCGCCCACGGGTTCCGGCCTCGATATGGGCGAAGTCGGCGTCCTTGCACGCGGCGTTGACCACCAGATAGAGGCCGCCTTCGACGCGCGTCGCCATCAGATCGTCGCGGATGCCGCCTTGGTCGTTGAGCAGCACCGTGTAGCGGGTCTTGCCCAGCGCCAGTCCCTGGTAGTCGCCGGGAACCAATTCTTCGAACGCGGCGATGGCGTCGCCGCCCTTGAGGAACGCCTGACCCATGTGCGAGACGTCGAACAGCGAGGCCGCAGCGCGGGTGTGCAGGTGTTCCTTGAGAATTCCCGCCGGGTACTGCACCGGCATGGCGTAGCCCGCGAACGGCACCATCTTGGCGCCCAATTCGCGGTGCAGGCCGTCCAGCGGCGTGAGGAAAAGGTCTTCGTGATGCTCGTCCATACGAGGCTCTCCAACGGTTGGCGCAGATTCCAGCCCCGCGAACGGGTGTCCGGTGCGCCCCCCCTGTCTTGGAACCTGAAAGAATCCCCGTCGCCAAAAAGACGTGCCGGGTTACATCTTCGGTGAGGGGGCGGATGCCCGCACCCTGCTTTCCAGAGCCTCGTCGCCGTCACGGTCCTTTTGCCTGAGAGATTCCGGGGCGGTTGCTCCTTCGGCGCCGGTGATGTCACCGGTCTCTCCCGTGGCGGCCTTCAATCGAGGAAAACCAAAATTCGCGACCGGCCGAAACCGGTCATCGTCATTCTAGGGCAGTGGCAGGCAAGGTCAATCAGGGTAAACGGAACCTTAACCCGCCGCTGTCCGTGGGCAAGCTTTTAGCGGTTTTTACGGCGGAAATCCATCTCTTCCCGCGTCATGACTAAACCTATATAAATCAGGTAGTTATATCCGTTTATGCCGGGTTTGACCGGGAGGCTCAGGCGGTGCGGCTTCTCGACGCGCCACACCACCTGGGGCACGCCTTCGGGATATTCGACACGCACCGGGAAGGTCTTGCGTTCGAGCAGCGTTTTGTTCGAATCGGTGATGGCGATGAAATATTCGAAGTCCGCCACTCCGGCTGCGTTTGTCTCGCCCCGGCTCGACGCGATGTCCACGGCCACTTCGGCGGCGATTTCCCCGATACCGGTGTCATCGTCGACGTCGTACTTGCAGCCGTAGTTCCAGGATGAGAATTCTTCTTCATGCAGGACGTCAACGACGGTGCGTCCCGCCGCGCCGGCGGGGAAGCGGGTCAGCTTGGCGGAGTCGAACGGCACAAGAAGGCGCGGGCAGGGCTCGGGTTTGACGTCATCGCTGGTGCAGGCGGCCAGAACGCCCCCCGCAACGACCAAAAGCACGGCTTTCGCCGCCCAAGCCCAATGCGCCTTCATGGTTAAAGTTCCTTGTGCGCGCCGTCGCACAGCGCGCCGTTTTTCGACGTGCGGCAACCGCAAAAATAAATGCTGCCCGACTTTTCCGCCTTGTGCGCGGTGGGCTGGAAACGCGTGCCCTTGTGCGCGCCGTCGCAGAACGGCTGGCTCTTGCTCAGCCCGCAGGTGCAATAGTAGTAGGTCTTGCCTTCTTCGCCCTCAACCACGTAGGGGCCTTTCTTTGTGCAAACCGGTGTTTCCATTTGATCGTTTTCCCAACCCAGATCGTGTTGTCCTCTGGGCGCGACTGTACTCCAACGCCGCGTGTCGAGACAACCCGGCTGGCGGGCGGGGTCGCCGGTTTTTTTCAGTTTCGCGTCTGGACCGTCCGGTCGGCCAGGACGGTCATGGTCGACGCCACGCGCGCCAGCGCGCGCGACCGTCCCCAAGGGTTCTTGATGGTCTTGGCTTCGTCCATCGCCTGTTTGAATACCTGCCAGGAACCGGCCGTTTCCGCCTGGCCCGCCCGCTCCTCGGCGATGTCGCACAGCATCCAGACCCGGGAAAACGGGCTGAGGATGTCCCGGGTGGCGCTGTTGGCCGCATCCTGGATGTCGGCGGCGCCCTGGGCGTCCCCGCCCCGCGCGCGCGCGTCGGCCATGGTCCAGAGGACCTGGGCCTTGAGCCGGGGGTCGGAAATCAGGTGCGCATAGTCGATGGCCCGCTTCAGCAACGCGTTGTCGGGGGTCGGGCCAATGGACATTTCATTGGCGGCCAGGGCCACGCGCGAAAAGGCGTAGGCCTTGGCGAAGGGGAAACGGATGTTGCCGGCGGCCTCGCGCGCCTTGTCCAGAGATTCGCGTGCTTGCGCCAGATTCCCGGCTTCGGCCTGAAGGGTGGCGATGCGCGCCAGGACCAGGGCGCGATAGCGCACGGCCTCGATCCCTTCGGCCGTGATCAGAGCTTGGTCGATGGCGCCGGATCGGGCCTGGCCGGTGGCGGCGGCGATCAGGATGGGCACGTCGTCGGAGCCGTTTTGCACGTTTTTGAGCACGTCCAAGGCCTTGGCCGAATCGCCCTGGGCGGCGTATGCCGTGGCGATGTGGCGCTGCGCCGCGTCCTTTTCCTTGTGCACGGTGATGGCGTCCACCAATCTGCGCGCCTTGGACATGTGGGCTGCGGCCAAGTGCGGGCGGCCGGTCTGGTGCAGGGCCGTCGCGAGACGGGTGTGAAGCTCGACGCGGGGCAGCATCTTGGGCAACGCGTCCAGAAGCGGTCTGGCCAACTCCGCCGTGGCCACGGCCAGTTCGGCCTTGCCGCGCGACGCCTGGACTTCGGCGATGGCGGCGTAGGCTTCGGCGCGCAGTTGCGCATCGGGGATGATGGCGGCGGCGGCCTGGGCTTCGTCGTTGCGATTCCCCACGGCCTGGGCCTTGGCGATGTCGCGCAACGCCACCATCACCAAGCGCGGGTCGTGAATGCGCCGGGTGGTGGCCAGCGCATCCTTTGCCAGGCCGGCCTTGGCTTGGGAAACGAGAATTTCCCCCAGCGCCCAGTCGCGGAGTTCCGGCTTGTCGATGTCGCGGGCGCTGGCGGCGGCTTCCAGCAACAGGCACCTTGGTTCCGGCTCCGCCATGCAGGCGGCGTTGTCGCGGGGCTGGGCGTCGGGCTGGGCGCTTTCGTTCAACAGATGGCGGGTTTCGGGATGCGCCAGCAGCGCGTCCCGCGCCGCCTTGACGGATGCTCCGCGCACTTCCTCCAACCGGTTGAGAAGCTGTCCGACCTTGCCGCCGGTTTCCAGGTCCATCGCCAATTGCGCGGTCGGCCGGCCGTCCACCGGCAATTCGGCGCTCGCCTGATAGGCGCGGATGGCGTCCTCGGTCTTGCGGTCCATGCGTCCGGTGATGGGGCCCAGGTAGAACCCCTGGTCGGCGAGACCCTTCTGGATGCGTTTCACCAATTCTTCGGGGGCGTTGACCGGCGGCGCGGACTGGCGGTCCTGTTCGACGTCGATACGCTCACCCGCCGCCGTATCGAACAGGGTCAAGCCTTCCGTCTGGTCGTGATTGGCGGAATCCCGGACTGCGGCGCCGGCCGGGTTCACGGCGGCGGCGATCAGCAACGCGGCGATGGGACGCAAAAGATTTCCGGGGCGCATGAGCAGTCCTTGTCGTTGCTCACATAATATCCTAACCATGGGTTTCGTCCACCAACCTTGACCGAGGCGTTCGCCAAAACATGGCCGTTTACACCCCTGTCGACCGTAAAGCGTTGCAAATCTTCGTTTCCGAATACGCCATCGGGCCGGTGGTGGTGTGCGTCGGCATCGCGGAAGGCCGCGAGAACACCAATTTCCGCCTGACCACGGGGGAAGGGGTTTATATCCTGACCCTGTTCGAGAAACGGACGGGCGAATCGGATCTGCCGTTTTTCCTGGGGCTGATGGACCATCTGGCCGGCAAGGGCGTTCGATGTCCCGTCCCGGTGCGGCGCAAGGACGGCGGAGTTCTGGGGCGTCTTTGCGGCAAGCCGGCGGCCATCGTGACGTTCATGGACGGCGACTGGCCCCGCCATCCCACCGCCGGACAGTGCCGCGCGCTCGGGCGTGCGCTCGGCGAACTGCATCTGGCGGGGCTGGATTTCCCCCAAGCCCGCCCCGACGCCCTGGGCGCGGACGCGTGGCGAAACATGCTCGACGCCTGCGAGGGGCGGGGAGATTCGGTGGTCGCCGGGCTGACGGAGGAACTGACGCTGGACCTCACGATCCTGGAGCGGGATTGGCCGCGCGGCCTGCCCGCCGGGGTCGTCCATGGCGACCTGTTTCCCGACAACGTGTTTTTCCGGGACGGCGCGATCAGCGGCATCATCGATTTTTACTTTGCCGGGACCAACGCCTTGGCCTATGACCTGGCGGTGTGCTTGAACGCATGGTGCTTCGACGCCAAGGGCGCGTTCGACGCGGACAAGGGGCGGGCGATGTTGGCGGGATACCGCGATGCGCGGCCCTTGGACGAGGACGAGGTCCGAGCCCTGCCCATGCTGGCGCGCGGCGCGGCGATGCGGTTCTTGCTGACGCGCCTGTTCGACTGGCTGAACGCGCCGGCGGGTGGCGACGCGCCGCCCAAGGATCCGCGGGAATACCTGAGGATCCTGCGGTTTCACCGCGCCGTGGCGGATGCACGGGACTACGGATGGGAGGGGCCATGAGCGACGACACCGTCGACATCTTCACCGACGGGGCATGCAGCGGCAACCCGGGGCCGGGGGGCTGGGGCGTGGTGCTGCGCTGGCGCGGCGTGGAGAAGGAACTGTCCGGGGCCGAGGACGCCACCACCAACAACCGCATGGAGTTGATGGCCGCCATCAGCGGGCTGGAGAAGCTCACGCGCGGCGTGGGGCGGGTGCGCATCCACACCGATTCGACCTATGTGAAGGACGGCATCACCCAATGGATCCACGGTTGGAAACGCAACGGCTGGAAAACGTCCGCGAAAAAGCCGGTGAAGAACCAGGACCTGTGGCAACGCCTCGACGCCGCGCTGGCAGGCAAGGACGTGGAATGGCACTGGATCAAAGGCCACGCCGGCCACCCCGAAAACGAACGCGCCGACGAACTGGCAAGGGTGGCGGTGAAGGAGTT
>JADGBG010000061.1 GCA_015231605.1 Alphaproteobacteria bacterium
ATGTCCTGGGCGCGCCCGGCCGCGTCGCCCACGATCAGAACCCGTTCGTTCCAGCTGAACAGCCCGGCCAGGGCCGCGCCATCGGCCGCCAGAGGTTCGCTGAGCTCGTCTCCCGCGGGCGAAAACAGCTGTGCATAGATGTCGTCGCGCTTGCTTTCCACCGCGGCGAGAATGACGCGCTCGTCCCGCTCCGCGTCGGGCACGGCGCGGGCCACGGCTTCCAATGTGGTGACGCCAATGCACGGGATGGCGCGCGCCAGCGCGAAGGCGCGCGCGGCCGACAGGGCGATGCGCAGGCCCGTGAACGCCCCCGGTCCCCGCGTCACGGCGACGGCGTCGATGTCTTCGGGGGCGACGTCGGCTTCGATCAGGGCTTGGGCGGTCATGGGCAGCAGGACTTCGGCCTGACCACGCGCCATCTCGCGCATGTCGTGGGCCAGGATGTCGCCGCCGCGCCACACGCACACCGAACAGCCGGTGGTGGCGCTGTCCAGGGCCAGAAGGGTCAGTTTGCCGTCGCTCATGGCCGGGTTATACTCCGCCACGACCGTCCTGACCAGTTCCGGAGACGCCATGACCCTCGTTCGCATCACCGAATCCACCCACGGGGTGGAGTTGGACCTGAAATACGCCACCCCCGACAACTTCACCGGCCAGCCGGTCTACACCCGCGCGGTCTGCTTTCTGAGGCCCGAGGCCGAGGCGCTGCTCAACCGCGCGGTCGGCCTGGCCGCGCGTCAGGGCTGGCGGTTGCGGGTGTTCGACGCGTTTCGCCCCTCCGAGGCGCAATGGAAGCTGTGGAACCACACCCCCGATCCCGACTTCCTGGCCGATCCACGGCGCGGTTCGCCCCATTCGCGGGGGGTCGCCGTGGACCTCACCCTGGTCGACGCGGCCAGCGGTCAGGCGCTGGACATGGGCACCGGATTCGACCGGTTCGATCCGCTCAGCCACCACGGCAATCCCGGCATTTCGCCCGAGGCGGAGCGCAATCGTCTGCTTCTGATGGGGCTGATGACCACGGCGGACTGGGATTTTTACCGCAATGAGTGGTGGCACTATCAGATGTTCAACGCGCGCGACCGCTTCGCCGTGCTGGGCGACGCCGACCTCGATGATTCGATGACCGCGCCGTGACCTAAGCGATCGAACAGAATTTCTCGAATTCCGGGCGCGGGCTGCGCGGGAACAGGTCCTTGTCCGTGCCGTGTCCGATGTTGCACAGGAAGTTGGCCTTGATGGTGGTCCCGGCGAAAAATTCCTTGTTCACGCCGTCCTGGTCGAACCCGGACATGGGGCCGCAATCCAGCCCCAGGGACCGCGCCGCCAACATCAGGTACGCGCCCTGGAGCGAGCCGTTGCGAAACGCCGTTTCCCGGATCAGCGCGTCGTTGCCGACGAACCACGACCGCGCGTCGGTGTGCGGGAACAGCTCCGGCAGGTGTTCGTGGAAATCCAGATCATGGCCGATGATCACCGTGACCGGCGCGGTCATGGTCTTGTCCACGTTGCCGTCCATCAGGTGCGGCTTGAGGCGTTCCTTGCCCTCAGTGGAGGTGACGAACACGAAGCGTCCCGGCAGGCAGTTGGCGCTGGTGGGGGCCATTTTCAACAGGTCCCACAACCGGCGCAACGTGTTCTCGTCCACGGGTTCGTCCGTCCAGCCGTTGTGGGTGCGGGCGTTGCGGAACAGGGTGTCGAGGGCGTCGTCGGAAAGGGCGGACATGGGGGACTCCTGAAAAAGGGTTGTGGTTTGTCAAGAAATGGCAACAATATCGCGGCTAATCAAGTGTTTGGGACAACGGGGGCGTTCATGGGTCTGAAATGGGTCCGTTTGTGCGTTTTGGCGTCGGCGCTGGCGGCGTGGACCTGGGATGGTCCGCGCGCCGAGGACGCCCTGCCGGACGACGGCGCCAGCGTCATCATGTATCACCGTTTCGGCGAGGAGGAGTTCGCCTCCACCAACACCACTCTGAAACAGCTGGACGCTCATATCGCCGAATTGACCAATGGAAGCTACGCCGTCATGGCGTTGCCGGACATGGTGTCGGTCCTGCGCACGGGGTCCGGATTTCCGAAAAAGGCGGTCGGCCTGTCCATCGACGACGCGTATCTTTCGGTTTACACCGAAGCGTGGCCGCGGCTGCGCAAGGCCGGCGTTCCGTTCACCGTGTTCGTCGCCACCGAGCCGGTGGACAAGGGCTACGCCCATTACATGAGCTGGGACCAAATCCGCGAAATGGCGAAGGACCCGCTGGTCACCATCGGCAGTCAGACCGCCACCCACCCCCACATGATCGACAATTCGGCGGAAATCAACGCCGCCGAGCTGGACTCGTCCAATCGCCGTTTTTTCGACGAACTGGGCAAGACGCCGGAATTGATCGCGTATCCTTTCGGCGAGTATGACGGCGCCGTGATCCAGGCCGCCAAGCAGGCCGGGTTCATCGCCGGATTCGGCCAGCATTCCGGGGCGTTCGGCGTGGGGGACGACATCTACGCCCTGCCGCGCTTCGCCATGAACGAACAGTACGGCGACATCGAGAGGCTGAGGTTGTCCGCTGGCGCGCTGCCGATGGCGGTCGAGGATTTTCTGCCCGCCAACACCGTCGTTTCCCCCCGCGACAATCCGCCGGCGGTGGGCTTCACCGTTACCCCGGCCCTGGAACGGCCGGAAGACGTGGCGTGCTTTTCCAACCACGAAGGTCGGTTGAATCTGGAACGCATCGGTCCGCGGTTCGAGGTGCGCATGACCACGCCCCTGCCCCAGGGCCGCACCCGCATCAACTGCACCGCTCCGGCGCGGGACGGCCGGTGGCGCTGGCTGGGACGGATGTTCTACGTGAAATGAGGGCGAAAGCGTGTTGAACCGGATCAAGACCATCCTGTTCGCCGGCGCCGCCAAGGGCCGGGACCCGCGATCGGCGGGGGACCTGGAACTGGCGGCCGCGGCGTTGCTGGTGGAGGCCGCCGTGTTGGATGGGGATTTCGCCGATGCGGAGCGGGCCGCCATCCACCGCCTTCTGGAAGGGCGTTTCAAGCTGGACCCCCGAGAGGCGGCCGATTTGGTGCGGGACGCCGAAGACGCGGTGGCCAACGCCAACGAGCTCTATACCCTCAGCCGCACGGTCAAGGACAACTTCGATCACGAAGACAGGGTCGATCTGCTGGAAATGGCCTGGCAGGTCGCGTACGCCGATGGCGTGGTTCACGACTATGAAGCCAACCTGATGCGCAGACTGGCCGGTCTCCTGTACGTTTCCGACCGTGAAAACGGCGAGGCCCGCAAGCGCGCCGCCGCCAAAATCGGCCTTGAATAACGGAGAGTCGATGCACACTTGAGGCCGCGCGCCAAATGGCGTAAACAGGTCTGCAAACAATGCCCAACTCCCGGAGAGGATGGATCGGAACATGACCTACGTCGTCGTTGAAAACTGCATCAAATGTAAATACACCGATTGCGTCGAAGTGTGCCCCGTGGACTGCTTCTACGAAGGCGAAAACTTCCTCGTCATCAACCCCGACGAATGCATCGATTGCGGTGTGTGCGAACCGGAATGCCCGGCCGAAGCCATTCTGCCCGATACCGAACCCGGTCTCGAAAAGTGGATCGAAATCAACGCAAAGTACGCAGCCGAGTGGCCGAACATCACGCAAAAGCGCGATTCCATGGACGGCGCGGACGAACAGAACGGCAAGCCCGGCAAGTTGGCCGACCTGTCGCCGAACCCCGGCGAAGGCGACTGATCGCCCCCTCGGAGACGCTCAAGGCACCCCTTTTGGCGGGAAAAGCCGCCAAAAGGGGTGTTTTTTTGTTCATTTTGTGTTAATGTCGTTGAAACGCTGGCCCTCGGGCCGGCTTTGTTTTGCCCGTACGGTTTTTCCGGCTGCCGAAGCGATGACGATCCGGGAAAGTTCAAGGGCGCCGTCCGGCAAATCCCATCGATCGACCATGCCCCGTGGCATGGCGCGGGGGCTGTCGGCTCTGGCCTTGAAAGGCTGGAACGCGGCGCGTCCTGAATCCGGGTCCTGGCCGTCGGCGGGCGGAACGACACCCCGTTAGCTCATACGCGTGTTCAACACGCGAAAGACTCAGAAGGCGAAAAATGGCTGAAAGCAAAATGATTTTCAACACCGGCGACTTCGTGGTCTATCCCACCCACGGCGTGGGCAAGGTGCTCGGCGTCGAAGAGCGGGAGATCGCCGGACATCCCCTGAAACTGTTCGTGATTTCGTTTGAAAACGAACGCATGACACTGCGCGTGCCGGTGGAAAAGGCCGCCGATTCCGGCCTGCGCAAGCTCAGCACCAAGAAGGTCATGGAAGGGGCTCTGTCCACCCTCAAGGGCCGCGCGCGGGTCAAGCGCACCATGTGGAGCCGTCGCGCCCAGGAATACGAGGCCAAGATCAATTCCGGCGATCCGGTGTCCATCGCCGAGGTGGTGCGCGATCTGCACCGCCGCGCCGACCAGCCGGACCAGTCGTTCTCCGAACGCCAGATCTACGAACAGGCCCTCGAACGTCTGGCCAGCGAAGTGGCCGCCGTCGAAAAGATCGACATGGAAAAGGCTCAGAGCAAGCTGGAAAAGCTGCTCACCGCCGCCTGATCGCGCCGGCGATCGCGAAACGAACCCCGCCGCTTGCGGCGGGGTTTTTTCGTCGCCGCCCACCGCGCGGGTGTGACGGGCGTCACAGACGGGCGCGCCCGTGTCGCCGAGCATGGATGGGCCAAAAAATGGAATGTTTGACGAAAAAGGCGAAGCGCCTCGAGATTTAGGGGAAAAGCTTTTGCCCCTGCATCCATTCGTGGTATGAAACAGGGTGACGGGATGGAAGAAGTTCATCCTGGGACTTGGGGGGGCACCATCACTGGGCGCATGGTGACAGGGAGAACGACCTGTGAACGGCCTATCGATTGACGATTTCGCACCGGTTTTGGGATCCGCCGACACGGATATTCTGAGCGCGCGTGACGCCGCCGGAAACGTTCTGTTGCCCGCCGGTCACAACTTCGCCATGGCCGATTATGGCCTCGCGGGACCTGACCTTTTGATCGCGACGCCGTCGGGCGGACAGTTCATCGTCCCCGATTATTTCACGGCCGCTCCGTCGCCCGCGTTGGTGGGGGCTGGGGGATACCTGTTCGACGCCCAGCTGGTGGCGCGTCTGGCTGGGCCGCAGGCCCCGGGCATGACCGCGCAGCTTGCGCCGGACGGCGTCGAGATCGCGCAAAACCCGGCGTCCGCCCTGGGCGCGTCCATCGGGTCCGTCACGGAAATCGCGGGCGAGGTCCACGCCACCCGCGCCGACGGCAGCCAGGTGACGCTCGCCAAGGGCGATGCGGTGTTTCAAGGCGACGTTCTGGAAACCGGCGCCGGCGCCAGCGTCGGCGTGGTGTTCGTTGACGACACGACGTTCTCGCTGGGCGAGGACGGGCGCATGGTCATGGACGAAATGGTCTTTGACCCAGACACCCAGGCGGGCGTGTTCAATTCCACCGTGCTGCAAGGCACGTTCTCGTTCGTCAGCGGGCAGATCGCCAAGACCTCGCCCGACGCCATGACGATGAAGACCCCGACGGCGACCATCGGCATTCGTGGCTCCACCGTATTGGGCGAGGCCGGACCGGAAGGCCAGGGCAACACCGTGACCCTGGTTCCCGACATCGACGGGAATCTCGGCGAACTGGCGGTCAGCACCCAGGCCGGGACCCAGGTGTTGAGCCAGGCCAACGCCACCACCACCATGTTCAGCGCCTTCCAGCCCCCCGCGCCGGTGAGCTTCATTTCCCAGCAGGAACTGCAACAGCAATACGGCCAGACCTTCACCGTGCTGACCAAGGCGGTCGCCAGCCAGGCCGAGGCCAAGTCCGCCCAGGCCCAGGAAAAGGCCGCGAAGGCCGAGGAGCAGGCGGCCCAGGCCAAGGCGGAAGCCGAACAGGCCGGGGAAAAGGCCGCGGACGCGGAGGCCGCCGCCGAACAGCAGGCCGCCGAGGCCGAAGCCGCTCAGGACGAAGCCGCCGCCGCCGAGGCCGAATTGGAAGCCGTCAAGGCCGAGGTCGCCGCCGCCAAGGCCGCCGCCGAGGCGTCCGGAGACGAAGAAGCGCTGGCCAAAGCCAAGGCCGCCGAGGAACTGGTCGCCAAGGCCGAAGCCAAGGCCGCCGAGATCGAGGCCAAGGCCCAGGCCGAGGCGCAGGAAGCCCAGCAGGCCAAGGCCGCCGCCGAAGCGGCCAAGGTCGAGGCGCAACAGGTTCAGGCTCAGGCCGTGGCCGCCGAGACCGCCGCCGCCAAGGCGTCCGTCCAGGCGAAGCAGGCCCAGGACTTCACCGGCATGGCCAACGCCGCGGCCAAGGCCCAGGCCCAGGCCTTCACCACCTTCGCGCCCGAAAAGGCGGCGCAGGCCGCCAAGGCCGTCACGGCGGAAAAGGCCGGGACCGTCACCAAGGGCGAGGACGGCGACAAGTCCGCCAAGGGCGACACCCCATCCAAGACCGGCGACGGCGAGACGGGCGATGGACAAAACGCTCCGATCCCGCAGGTGACCGCTCCTGAGGGAGAGGGGCAAGCGGCGCAGACGGCCCCCGTCACGCTCACCACCACCGTCACGACTCCGACCACGACGACCACGGCGACAAATACGACCACCACCGCCACCACGCCCACGCCCAACAGCGCGCCGGTTCTGGACGACAAGACCGTGAGCGGCAGCGAGGACACCGCGCTCAGCGGCACCATCACCGGCAGTGACGCCAACGGCGATACGCTGAGCTACAGCCTTTCCGCCCAGGCGTCGAAGGGCACGGTGAGCGTGAGCGCCGACGGCGCGTTCACCTATACCCCCAACGCCAACGCCTTCGGCCAGGATACCTTTTCGGTCAAGGTCAGCGACGGCAAGGGGGGCGAGGACACGGCGCTGGTGACGGTCAACGTCGCGGGCGTCAACGACGCGCCGACGTTGTCCCTGTCCACCACCACCACGGTCAATCAGTTCGGTTTCACGTTGGGGACCAACTGGTCATCCTACGACATGAAGGACATCGAAGCCCTCGATTTCGACGGCGACGGCGACAAAGACATCGTGTTCTCGTCGTGGAACGGGTCCACCTATGACATCTCGCTCGCGTCCAACGACGGGTCCGGCAACTTTACGATCACCTCGACGGGCATTTCCACGGCCTATCAGCGGTTCGAGGTCGCGGACCTGAACGGCGACGGTCTCAAGGATATCGTGTTGGCGCAGAGCGGCACGACCGCTTCGCCGGTCTATTTTCAGGCTTCCGGCGGCACGTTCACCCAGACCGCCCAGCAGCTCAACATGTTCTATACCTACGAAATCAAGCTGGCGGACATGAACGGGGATGGTTATCTGGACATCGTCGCGGCCAACACCACCAACAACGATTACCCCAACAAGATCTTTTATAACAACAGCGGCGGTATCCTCGGACAGTTCGTCGATTCCGGTCAGTCGCTGCAGAATTTCGACACCAAGTCCGTCGCCGTCGGCGATTTGGACGGCGACGGCGACATCGACGCGGTGTTCGGCAACTGGGGGGATTCGTTCGAGGTCCACCTGAACAACGGTTCCGGCACCATGACCAATTCGCAAAACATCACCGTTTCGGGGATGGCGACGCTTGGCGTCGCGCTCGGCGACTTGGATGGCGACGGGGATTTGGATGCGTTTTTGGCCAACCGCTATGTCGGCAGCATGGTGTTCAAAAACGACGGCACGGGGACCTTTACCGATACCGGCCAAGTCCTGGGGACGACGACGCATGAACACCTGGATGTCTCCCTGGCCGACCTGGACGGCGACGGAGACCTGGATGCCGTGGTCAGCAACTACAATACCTACGACCAGTTCTGGATCAACAACGGCACCGGGACGTTCACCGAGGCCGGACTGAACATCGGCAGCGGAATCGGGGGCGCCAACGTCATCGCGGATTTCAACGGCGACGGCAAACTGGACGTGGCGCTGGCGCAAATCGTGAACGCCGCGTCTGGGGTCTATCTCAACACCACGACGGTTTTCAACGCGACCATGGCGCAAGGTGCGACGTTCACGTTTTCGTCTTCGCACCTCAACGCCAGCGACGTGGACGGCGACACGCTGACCTACACGGTTACATCCATCCCGGCCAACGGGTCTTTAAAGCTGAACGGCACGGCGTTGTCGGCAAACGGCACCTTCACCCAGGCCGACGTCAACGCGGGCAACGTGACCTACACCCATTCCGGAACCTTCACCGATAACGACGGCTTCACCTTCACGGTGACGGACGGGACCACCACCCTGGCTGCGAAGACGTTCAACCTCGGCGTCTTCCTCACTACCGGCGACGCCAACAACAACACGCTGAAAAACTCCACCGCCAATTCCGCCTTCGACGGTGGCGCGGGGACGGACACGCTGGACATCGGCGCGGCCATGGCCAACCACACCCTGGGCCTCGCCACCAACGGCACGGTCACGATCACCGACACCGTGGGCGGCGACGTGGACACCGCCGTCAATATCGAAACCCTGAAGTTCAGCGACGGAACCGTCACCGTGGCGACCCAGGCGCCGCAACAGATGATCAACACCACCACGACCACGGTAGGCTCCGACGTGGGCTTGCCGTCTTCCCCGGGCATCACCATGCTGGATGACGGCGGTTACGTGGCTTACTGGTCCATCACCCGCACCACCGGCGGCGACAAGGACATGCTGGCCCAGCGTTACGACATGTTGGGCCAGAAGGTGGGCGCGGAATTCCAGTTGAACGACGCCGGATCGGCCAACACGGCGCTGGATCAGGACAATTTCGCCCCCCATTTCGCCAGCCTGCACGGCGGCGGTTTCGCCGCCGTGTGGTCGTCGGCGGACCAGTCGGGCGCGGGCACCGGCCATGACGTGGTGCTGCGGATTTACGATTCCGCCGGCACGCCGGGTTCGGAAATCCTGGTCAACACCACCACCGCCAACGGCCAGCACTATCCGGAAGTGGCGCAGATCGGCAATGGCGACCTGCTGGTGGTGTGGCAGACCTACGAAACCGACAACGCGCATTTCGACATCACCGCCCAGCGCCTGGATTCGTCCGGTAACAAGATCGGCTCCGAATTCACCGTCAACCAGACGGGCATCAACAGCGGAACCGCCAGTTCCCGCAACCCCGACATCACGGCGCTGAAAAGCGGCGGCTTCGCGGTGGTATGGGACGACGACGCCATCGACGGCAGCGGCAACGCGACCATGCTGCGGATTTACGATTCCAACGGCGCGGGCGGCGGCCAGATTCAGGTCAACGTGACCACGACCAGTTGGCAGGAATACCCCCATGTCGCCGAACTGGAGAACGGCAACATCGCCGTGGTCTGGCAGGGCACGGTGTCCGGCGGGTCCGGCTACGACATCGGCATGCGGGTGTTCAATTCGTCCGGCACGGCGGTGAGCGGCGAAGTCATGGTGAACGCCACCACGACAGGGGATCAGGGCGCGCCCCAGGTGGCGGCGCTCGAGGACGGCGGCTTCGTCGTGGTGTGGCATTCCAACCACAGCGGCAACAACGACGTCTACGCCCAGCGGTTCGACGCCAGCGGCGTGAAGGTGGGGTCGGAAACCCTGGTCAACGACGCTTCCGCGACGGAACAATCCAGCGCCAGCGTCACCGGCACATATGACGGCGGCTTCATCGTCACGTGGTATTCGGGCACCACCCAGGACATCACCACCAAGCGCTTCGATGCGAACGGCAACACGGTCGGCTACACCAAGCTGACAGGCGACGCCGGCAACAATACGTTCAAGCTGGCCGCCGCGCAGAAAGGCTTGGACATCGACGGCGCGGGCGGGACCGACAGCGTGACGCTCAACGGAACCAGTTCCGACCAGAATCTGGTGCGCGTCACCAACGTGGAAACCGTGACCGGCTCGGCGGGCAAGGACATGGTCGCCGTCGGAAACACCGTGAACAACACCCTGACCATCGACCTGGGCGCGGGCCACGACACGGTGAAGCTGGCCGACGGCGGCAATACCAACACCTTCACCAACGTCGAAGAAGTCATCGGCGGCACCGGCAACGACAATGTGACCCTGGCGACCGCCTTCGTCGCCGGCGACAAGGCGTTCATGGAAGGCGGTGCAGGGACCGACACGCTGAATATGGCCGCAGGCGGCAACACCATGGAAGTCGAGGGTTTCGAGACCATCAACGGCGGCAGCGGCACGGACACCATCGCGTTCGCACGCGGCGGGGACCTGTCGACCTCGACCTTGAACAGCATCGAAGCGATTTCGCTGGACGCCGACAACAACGACAGCGCGGGCCTCAAACTTTCCGACAGCACGGTGTTCAATTCAGCGCTGACCATCACCGGCACGGGCGGCAACGATTCGCTGCACAGCGACGGCGGCATGAACCTGACCAACGTCACGCTGTCGGGCATTTCCACCATCAATCTGGACAGCGATTCGAACAGTGCGTCGGTGCTGACGGTGGGCTCCAGCACCCTGTCGTCGGGCATGACGGTCAACGGGACTGGAGGAAATGACACCATCCAGATGGGAACCGGAGCCACCAGCCTGAACCTTACGGGCGTGACGCTGAATACCATTGCGTCCGTCAACGGCACCACCGGCAACGACACCATGGTCGGCGCGGCCAACGCGACCACGCTGGCGGGCGGGCTGGGCGCGGACAGCCTGACGGGCGGCGTGGGCGCGACCACCTTCCGCTACAACGCCACCAACGAAGGCGGCGACACCATCAGCGGCTTCACCGCCGGGACCGACACGCTGGCGTTCAACAGCGCGGCGTTCTCGTCGACCGACGGCGTGGGCGCGTTGAACGTCTCGGACTTCACCTCGGGCGCGGGGGTGACGGGAGGCAGCTATTTCGCCTTCGACACATCGACCAACACGCTCTATTACGACGCCGACGCGGCGGGGGGCGGGGCCGGGGTCGCCGTCGCCACGGTCGACACGACCATCGGCTCGACCGACATCAACATCGTCTAGACCCGCCATTCCCCACGGACATGGCTGCCCTTCGAAAGGGGCGCTTGCCCTCGGGTCCGGTTACGTGCTTTCGTTTTAACGTGGCGGGAATCGAAAATCACAGGGGGTATCCGTGTTTCAGGTTCGTATTCATGGCCGGGGCGGCCAAGGGGTGGTCACGGCCGCCGAGCTTTTGTCGGTGGCGGCGTTCATCGACGGCATGCACGCCCAGGCCTTTCCCAGTTTCGGGTCCGAGCGCATGGGCGCGCCGGTGGTGTCGTTCTGTCGCATCGACGACAAGGAAATCCGCCTGCGCGAGCCCATCGGCGAGCCCGACGCCCTGATCATCCAGGACACCACGCTGTTTCATTCCGTGGACGTATTCCAGGGCCTGCGCCCAGACGGGCTGGTGCTGGTCAATTCCACGCGCACGCTGGCGGAGCTCGGCATCGAGAAGGTCGCGGGCGGCCTGCCCCCCGGCCACGTGCGCACCGTGGGCGCGAGCGAGCTCGCCATCAAGCACTTCAAGCGGCCGGTGCCCAACGCCGCCCTAATGGGGGCGTTCGCGGCATTGTCCGGAAAGCTCAAGATGGATTCGGTGGCCCAGGCCATCCTGTCCAAGTTCAAAGGCCCCATCGGCGACGCCAACGTCGCCGCCGCGCGGGAAGCCTTTGACGCCATCAAGACCAGCGCCTGAGGAGAGCCCGCATGCTGGAACAAATCGAAGGTTCGCAAGCCGTCGCCAAGGCCGTGGCGCTGTGCCGCCCGGAAGTGGTGTGCGCCTATCCCATCACGCCGCAGACCCACATCGTCGAAGGGGTCGGCGAACTGGTGAAGTCCGGTAAGCTGCAAAACTGCGAATTCATCAACGTCGAATCCGAATTCGCCGCCCTGTCGGTGGCCATCGGCTCCTCGGCGGCGGGGGCCAGGACCTACACCGCGACCGCCAGCCAGGGGTTGCTGTTCATGGCCGAAGCCGTCTACAACGCGTCCGGGCTGGGCCTGCCCATCGTCATGACCATCGGCAACCGCGCCATCGGCGCGCCGATCAACATCTGGAACGACCATTCCGACTCCATGGCGATGCGCGACGCGGGCTGGATCCAGCTGCACGCCGAAACCAATCAGGAGGCGGTCGACTTGCACATCCAGGCGTTCCGCCTGGCCGAGGAACTGAGCTGTCCGGTGATGGTGTGCATGGACGGCTTCATCCTCACCCACGCGTACGAACGGGTCGACCTGCCGACCCAGGAACAGGTCGACGCCTTTCTGCCGCGCTATGAACCGGTGCAGGTTTTGGACCCGGCGGATCCGTATTCCATCGGCGCGATGGTCGGACCGGAAGCGTTCACCGAGGTCCGCTACCTCGCCAACGACAAGCACTTCCAGGCCTTATCTCTGATCCCCGAAATCGGCGGGATCTTCCAGGACGTGTTCGGGCGGGAGTCCGGTGGCCTGCTGCACACCTACAAGACCGAGGGGGCGGAAACCATCGTGGTGGCGCTGGGCTCGGTCAACGGAACCATCAAGGACGTTGTTGACGCCATGCGCGACGACGGCCACGCCATCGGTTCGGTCAGCGTCTGTTCGTTCCGTCCGTTCCCCCTGGAACAGCTGCGCGAGGCCCTCAACGGCACCAAGCGCGTGGTGGTGGTGGAAAAGACCTTGGCTCCGGGGCTGGGCGGCGTTTTGGCGTCCAACGTGCGGATGAGCCTGCGCGGCTCGCCCCAGCCGGTGCACACCGTGATCGCGGGGCTGGGCGGTCGGCCCATTACCCAGAAGTCGCTGCGCGAAACCTTCGAGGCGGCGTTCGAGGACCGTCTTCCCGACCTGCAGTTCCTGGACCTCAACCACGCGGCGGTCGAACACGAAATCCTGCGCGCCCGCCAGACCCGGCATTCCGGCCCCACGGCGGAACACATCCTCAAGCGCATCGCGGGCGGAGGCGAGAAATGAGCGGCGACACCAAGCAAACCGTCAAGTTCTATCAGACCGGCACCCACACCGTCGGCAACCGCCTGTTGGACGAGGGCAAGCGCCACGTCCAGGCCAGCATGGACCGCACCAACGCCATCACGTCCGGCCACCGAGCCTGTCAGGGCTGCGGCGAGGCCCTGGGCGCGCGTTACGCGCTGGACGCCGCCATGCGCGCGTGCGGCAACCAGCTGATCGCCGTCAACGCCACCGGCTGTCTGGAAGTCTTCACCACGCCGTATCCCGAAAGCTCGTGGCAGTTGCCGTGGATCCATTCGCTGTTCGGCAATGCGCCCGCGGTCGCCACCGGCGTCGCGGCGGCGATGCGGGTGAAAGGCAAGAAGGACGTGCGCGTCGTGGCCCAGGGCGGCGACGGCGGCACCACCGACATCGGCTTCGGCTGCCTGTCGGGCATGTTCGAGCGCAACGACGACGTTCTCTACATCTGCTACGACAACGAGGCCTACATGAACACCGGCGTGCAGCGCTCAAGCGCCACGCCGCCGGCGGCGCGCACCGCCACCACGCCCGCCGTGGGCAGCGCGCCGGGCAACGTGTTCGGCACCGGCAAATTCATGCCGCTGATCGCCATGGCGCACAACATTCCCTACGTCGCCACCGCGTCGGTGGCCGACCTTCACGACCTGGAAGCCAAGGTCAACAAGGCCATGACGTTCCGGGGCGCGCGCTACCTGCACATCATGGTGCCGTGCCCGCTGGGCTGGGGCTGCGCCTCCGACGGGACCATCCGGGTCGCGCGGCTGGCGGTGGAAAGCGGTCTGTTCCCGCTGTTCGAGGCCGAACACGGCGAGATCACCCGCGTCGGCAAGATCCGCCGCCGCGTGCCGGTGGAAGAGTACTTGAAGGTGCAAAAACGCTTCGCGCACCTGTTCAAAAAGGGCGCGGTGGATACGGACCGCATCGCCGCCATCCAGCGCATGGCCGACCACAACATCAAACGCTACGGCCTGTTGGCGGAGGGTTGAGACCATGAGCAACGACATTTTCGACCACGACGACCTTCCTTACGCGATCACGCTCGATCCGGGCTCCAGCCTGCACAACCACACCGGTTCGTGGCGCACCATGAAGCCGGTCTATCAACGCCGTCTGCCGCCGTGCAACGACGCGTGCCCGGCGGGCGAGAACATCCAGGGCTGGCTGTTCCATGCCGAGGCCGGGAACTACGAAGCCGCGTGGCGGGTGCTGACCCGCGACAACCCCATGCCCGCCGTGATGGGGCGCGTTTGTTATCATCCGTGCGAAAACGCCTGCAACCGCGCGGGGCTGGACGAATCGGTGGCGATCCACGCGGTGGAACGCTTTCTCGGCACCCTGGCGCTCAAGCAAGGCTGGAAGACCGAACCCGAGATGCCGTCCACCGGCAAGCGGGTGCTGATCGTCGGCGCGGGGCCGAGCGGCCTGTCGTGCGCGCATCATCTGGCGCACATGGGTCACGACGTCACCATCCGCGAGGCCGGACCCATGGCCGGCGGCATGATGCGTTTCGGCATCCCCAAGTACCGCCTGCCGCGCGATATCCTCGACGGCGAAATTCAGCGCATTCTCGATTTGGGCGTGACGCTGGAACTCAACACCAAGGTCGACGACATCGAGGCCGCGTTCAAGGACGACGGCTTCGACGCCGTGTTCGTCGCCGTGGGCGCGCACCTGGCCAAGCGCATCGACATTCCCGCGCACGCGGCGGGCAAGATCCTGGACGCCGCGAGCGTGCTTCACGACATGGAAACCGGCAAGGAGCCGCCGCAATTGGGACGGCGCGTGATCGTCTACGGCGGCGGCAACACCGCCATGGACGTGGCGCGCACCGCCAAGCGGTTGGGCGCGGAAGAAGCGATGATCGTCTATCGCCGCTCGCGCAAGGAAATGCCCGCCCACGACTTCGAGGCCACCGAGGCCGAGGAAGAAGGCGTGCTGATCCACTGGCTGCGCACCATCAAGCAGATCGACGAAACCACCTTCACCGTGGAAAAGATGGAGATCGGCGAGGACGGCCGTCCGCGTCCGACCGGCGAGTTTGAGACGCTGGAAGCCGACACCCTGATCCTGGCGCTGGGCCAGGACGCCGACACCGGTTTTCTCACCCGCGTCGCGGGCGTCGAGGTCGCGCGCGACGGCGTGGTCGGCGTCAACGACCAGATGATGACCGGCCGTGCGGGCCTGTTCGCGGGCGGCGACATGGTGCCGTCGGAACGCACCGTCACGGTCGCCGTGGGCCACGGCAAGCAGGCCGCGCGCAACATCGACGCGTGGCTGAACGGCGAAACCTACCAACACCCGCCGCGCCCCAAGCTGGCCGGATTCGAAAGCCTCAACACCTGGTACTACGACGACGCGCACCAGTCGGTGCAGCCGGAACTGAACATCATCCGCCGCCAGACCAGCTTCGACGAGGTGCTGGGCGATCTGGACGAAGGCAACGCGCTGCTGGAAGCGCGGCGCTGCATGTCGTGCGGCAACTGCTTCGAATGTGACAACTGCTACGGCGTCTGCCCCGACAACGCGGTCAAGAAGTTGGGCCCCGGCAAGGGCTTCCAGTTCAACTACGACTTCTGCAAAGGCTGCGGCCTGTGCGCCGCCGAATGCCCCTGCGGCGCCATCGACATGGTGACGGAGACGATCTGACGCCTCCCTACCCCACGACCTGCCCCCCGTCGTTCCCGCGCAGGCGGGAACCCGGGGGCGGCGGGCACGGGCCAACAACCCAAGAGCCGCGTAAGAATCCAATACCGCTTCACTGTTGAACGCGCCATCGCTAAGATGGCGGGATGACGGATGATGCAACCCCAATCAAAACCTACGCCGCCACCGAGTTCGCCTGGCGGCTCAAACATTTGGCGCAACAGAACGATATCAACTTCACGTTCTTTTTGGGCGCGGGGTGTTCGGTTTCGTCGGGCATTCCCTCCGCCGCCACATTGACCCGGAAGTGGGTGGAGGCGCTGCACGAGCCGCATCAAAAGGGGCACTCAGACCCCCACAAATGGGCCGCGACTCGGTTCGAGGGGTATACCTGGGACAATGCCGGGGCTTATTACTTTGATGTGATCGAAGACCTCTACAATACCGAACCGTCACGCCAGGAAGCCATCGAAGACATCATCGCTTCGGCGGATCTGCCGCGTTTCGGCTACGCCGAACTGGCGCAACTGATGGCGCACGACACATTCGGCGCGAAATTTTCCACCGTGCTGACCACCAACTTCGACGACATGGTGGCGGATGCGCTTTATCTCTACACCCGCAAGAAACCGCGCGTGATCGCGCATGAAAGTCTGGCCGGATTCGCCCGTGTGCGAAGCTCCCGTCCGCTGGTGTTCAAGGTGCATGGCGACGCCCGCCTGTCCCCGAAGAACACCATGTCTGAAACCCGCGCCCTGGAAAAAGAGGTCCAGGACAAACTGCTGAGCCTTCTGAATGACACAGCCCTGGTGTTTATCGGATACGGCGGCAACGACGAAAGCATCGCCACGCTGATCGAAGCTCTGCCCCCCGGCAAACCGGCCTGGGGCATATATTGGGTCGGCGGAGACCTTCCCGACACGCGTCTCGGGCATCATCTCAGAACCCGCGAGTCCGTTTTTCACGTCAACCATTTCGATTTCGACGAACTGATGGCCCATATCAAGGCGGTATTCGAAACCGGCGAACCCATCGGCTTGCCCCATGCCGAGATGATGGAAACCTACCGCGAGGATCTCGGTCGTCTGCAACAGTCCGTCGCTGCGAAATCAGACAGGAATGAAAAGGCCGGACTCGGCGACGCCTTGGGCAAAATCGCCAAGTCCGACAAGTCCCTGAATTGGCTCGGCGTGACCTTGGAGGCCGAAAGACATAAAATGACGGATCCGCAAAAGGCGGACGCCATCTACCAGGAGGGGCTGCGGGACATCGGCGAGGATGCCCGCCTGTTAAACAATTACGCCGTGTTCCTGGAAAACCATCGCGGCGACCTTGACGGCGCGGCGGCGCATTACAAGCGGGCGCTGGAGGCCGATCCGAAGAACGCTGCCAATCTCGGAAATTACGTTGAGTTTCTAGCGTTGCAGGAGCGGGATGATGAGGCCGCGACCAGTCTGCAAGATATGGAAACAGGGGACCTGGACAAGGATAAAAGGCTGTGCGCCC